>DATGQR010000241.1:0-7962 GCA_035304105.1 Thermomicrobiales bacterium
CGGCCAGATGACGTTGGGGTAGAAGTTGTTGTCGAAGCTGTCGCTGGCGACGTAGCCGTGGAAGGCGACGGCATCCAGGTACTGGCCGCCGCCCAGATCCAGGAGATGGTGCAGGAAATTGGCCCCACGCTCGGTACCAGTCAGCCCGCCGTTCATCACCGTGGCGTCGGGATCGACCGACTTGATCGCCCGGTGGGCCCGGCGCAGCAACTCGAGATAGACCCCGGGATCGCCACCATCGCGGCCGCCCCAGAAGAACGCCACGTCCGGCTCGTTCCAGACCTCCCAGGCCTCAATGCGGTCGGAATAGCGCTGGACGGTGCGCCGGACGTACTCCTCCCAGGCGTCGAGGTCGGTCGGCGGGCCGAGGACGGCCTCGGAGCCGCCGCGCCCGCTGGCCCAGCCGACCGAGTAGGCCAGCAGCCCGAGCTGCTTGAAGCCCAGGTCATCGTAAGCCGCCACCAGGTCGTCGTAGTGCTCCCAGTGCCAGGCGCCCGGGGACGGATTGATCCGCTCCCAGCGCAGCTCGACCCGCGCCCAGCCAGCGTGCGTGCCGGTCAGGAGCCGCCGGTGCTCGTCCCAGCGCGCGTCCCAGGGGAACGCGTTGCCCGAGATGCCGACCAGGTCCGAGCGGGCTGAATCGGGCGCGGCGACGGCGGCCGGCGAGTTGATCGCCAGCAGAGGCGCGAGCAGCATCAGCGCCGCGCAGATCATCATGAGACAACGGCCCGGCAGCGACCGGGCCCTGGACATCCGCATTGCGTTCATCATCGCCTGTCAACTGCTGAAGGCGCGGGGCCGGCTGCCTCGCGCCACCAGCCAAGCATGCCCCGGCGGGGGCTGCCCCTTCAGTCCCTCTCTAGTGGTGATGGGCATCCCCAGGAAGTCCTATGCCGTGGAGCGGGAGGCGCGAGCGGGCAGTAGCAGGCGACCCATATAGCCAGTGGGCGGGGGAGGTGCCAGACGCGAAGCGGACCAAAATCCTAGCGTTGACTGCGCGGAAAAGGGTTAGGGTGTAGATACAGGGTAAGAGCCCCCGGGAACCAACGAAGCCACCAGGAAGGGCAGGGACACATGGGTATGGCGATGCTCACCCGGACACCGCAGCCGGGCCTCCCGGTCTACACCACCGACGAGCGACGGCTCGGCAAAGTCAAGGCGGTCGGTTCGCGAACGATGACCGTCGCGCGGCGCTTCCGGCGCGACCTGCACATCCCGCTGATCCACGTCGGGCTGGTCATCCTCGGCGATGCCAAGACCGAGTCGCGCGTCAATCTCTCGCTGGCGTCGTACGAGCTGAAATCGCACCTGGTGCCGGCCCCGGCCGACGTTCCCGCCTCCACCGACCTCATGCCGGATCCCTCGCGCTGATCCGCACCTCGCCGGGGCGCGCCGTCAACGAGCCGCCCCGGCGCCAGCGTGACCACCGTTTGCCCCATCCCAGTACCGCAGCAGAACCACTCGAAAGATCCACATCAGGACCGGCCGGCGAAAGCGGGCGGGGGCGAGCTGCCGTTGGCGGAAACGAGTCGGGCGTTCGCGCTAACCTGTCGGGGTAATCTTTGCCGGGCCTGACGAGATTAGGCGAGGGCCGGCAGCCGAGAGGGATGGTGCGCGTCGTGGGAGACCTCCTGGGGATCATCTGGATCCTGTTCCTGGTGCAGGCCTTCGTGCCGATCCTGCAGCGGCAGGCGCTGGCGTGGCGCCGCCAGAACGTGATGCGCCAGATCGAGAAGGCGCGCGGCTCGCGCGTGATCACGATGATCCACCGTCAGGAGACGATGCGGCTGCTGGGCTTCCCGATCACGCGGTCGATCGGGATCGAGGACTCAGAGGAGATCCTGCGGGCGATCCGCATGACGCCGGACGAGATGCCGGTCGATCTCGTGCTCCACACGCCGGGCGGGCTGGTGCTGGCCTCCGAGCAGATCGCCGCCGCGCTGGCGCACCACCCGGGCAAGGTGACCGTCTTCGTCCCGCACTACGCCATGTCGGGCGGCACGCTCGTCGCGCTGGCGGCCGACGAGATCGTGATGGACAGCCACGCCGTCCTGGGGCCACTGGACCCGCAGCTGGGCGGTCCGCGCGGCGGCTATTACCCGGCAGCCTCGATCCTCAGGGCGCTCGAGGAGCCCAACCCGAACCGCGACGACCACATCCTGATCCTCGGCGATATGGCGCGCAAGGCGATATCGCAGGTGTACGAGACGGTCTACGAGCTGCTCCTGAAGCACCACGAGCCCGAGCGCGCCGCCGAGATCGCCAGGGCGCTCAGCGAGGGCCGCTGGACGCACGACTACCCGATCAGCTACGAGCGCGCCAGAGAGATGGGCCTGCCGGTCAGCGACCAGATGGACCGCAAGATCTACCAGCTGATGGACCTCTACCCGCAATCCTTGCAGCGCCGCCCGGGCGTCGAGTACATCCCCGCTCCCTACCAACCACCACCATCCCCCAGGCGCTCCGACTTCACGCACACCGACATGTGAGACGCCTGGTCTCCGTTTTCACCCAACATGCCGCTGACGGCCCATGGCTGGCCAAAAAGTGACGATGCATTCTTCACTTCGCACAAACGGTAGCCAGCTCGTTCAACCATCGTCGGGGTGGCGCTCGTCTCCACCCCTGCGATGATCTGAAGGCGTGAGTGCCTGTGTGCGGGCTGGGACGATCGGACGATGACGAAAGCGGGCGGGCAATCTATACTGTCCGGTGGGGCCAGTCAAGATTGACCGTGAGCATCAACGTAGCGTCCGCGCCACTTCTCCCACGGCGCGAGAGAACAGCTGGCTGGCAGCGGTGCAGCGATGACCTCCGTTTGAACGGCCAGAGGGTGAGGCTGGGTGGCGCAGCTTGAGGATCTGAAACGCGACGTCGTCGTCAAAGGCATCGTGCCCGGGCAGGCGGTGGCCGTCGTGGACGTCAAGTGGTGGGGCGGCGACGTGATCGAGCTGACCTACAAGCTCGACAACGGCAACGTCGCCAACCAGCTCGTTTACCGGCATCAGGAGCCGGATCTGGAGATCGTCGAGCAGGGCCGGCCGTGGAGCTTCGACGGCGACGGCGAGCTATTCCGGCTGGTGTCGGAAGCCCAGCGCATCCGGCTGGCCTACCTGTTCGACCCGCTGCTGGCGGTGCACAGCTCGATCATCGATCCGCTGCCACACCAGATCACAGCCGTGTACGAGGAGATGCTGCCGCGCCAGCCGCTCAATTTCCTGCTGGCCGACGACCCCGGCGCCGGCAAGACGATCATGGCCGGGCTGTTGATCAAGGAGCTGCGCATGAGGGGCGACCTCGAGCGCTGCCTGATCGTCTGCCCCGGCTCGCTGGTCGAGCAGTGGCAGGACGAGCTGCACGTCAAGTTCCAGCTGCCGTTCGACATCATGACGCGCGACGCGATCCAGGCGTCGCGCTCCGGCAACTGGTTCACCGAGCACCCCCTGGCGATCTGCCGCCTGGACCAGCTGGCGAGGAACGAGGACCTGCAGCGAAAGCTCCAGCAGGTCGACTGGGATCTGGTGGTGGTCGACGAGGCGCACAAGATGTCGGCCGCCTACTGGGGCAACGAGTTCCGCAAGACGAAGCGCTACCAGCTCGGCGAGCTGCTACGGGAGCAGACGCGCAACTTCCTGCTGATGACGGCGACGCCGCACAACGGCCGGGAAGAGGATTTTCAGGCCTTCCTCAGACTGCTGGACGAGGACCGCTTCGAGGGGCGCTACCGGGAAGGCGTCCACTCGACCGACGCCGACGACCTGATGCGGCGCCTGCTCAAGGAACAACTGGTCAAGTTCGACGGCACGCCGCTGTTTCCCGAGCGCCGGGCCTACACGGTGACCTACGAGCTGTCCGATGCCGAGGCGGCGCTCTACAAGGCCGTCACCGAATACGTGCGCGAGGAGTTCAACCGGGCCGACGCGCTGGCGTCCGACGGGCGCAAGGGCACGGTCGGCTTCGCGCTGACGATCCTCCAGCGGCGGCTGGCGTCGTCGCCGGAGGCGATCTACCAGTCGCTGCGACGGCGGCGCGAGCGGCTGCAGCGGCGGCTGAGCGAAGAGAAACTCCTGCGGCGGGGCGCCGAGGTCGGCCTGGGCTGGGCACGCGATGTGCCGCTGCTCTCGGACGAGGACATCGAAGACTGGGAGGACATGTCCGAGGCCGAGGCGACCGAGCTGGAGGAGCAGGTCGTCGACCTGGCGTCGGCCGCCCGGACGATCGCCGAGCTGGAGGCCGAGATCGCGATCCTGACGCGGCTGGAAGCCCAGGCCGCCGAGGTGGTGGCGCTGGACACCGACCGCAAGTGGGCCGAGTTGTCCGCCATCCTCCAGGACCACGCCCGGCTCTTCGACGCCACCGACAGCCCGCTGAAGCTGATCATCTTCACCGAGCACCGCGACACCCTGAACTACCTGACCCGCAAGATCCGCACACTGATGGGCCGCGACGAGGCGGTGGTCGAGATCCACGGCGGGATGCACCGCGACGCCCGGCGCGAGGCCCAGGAGCGCTTCGTCCACGACCCCGAGGCGCAGATCCTGGTGGCAACCGACGCGGCCGGCGAGGGCGTCAACCTGCAGCGCGCGCACCTGATGGTCAACTACGACCTGCCGTGGAACCCGAACCGGCTGGAGCAGCGCTTCGGCCGCATCCACCGCATCGGCCAGACCGAGGTCTGCCACCTCTGGAACCTGGTCGCTGCCGAGACGCGCGAGGGCGACGTCTTCCAGACGCTGTTCCGCAAGCTGGAGCAGGAGCGGAAGTCACTGGGCGGCCAGGTCTTCGACGTGCTGGGGCAGGTGACCTTCGACGGGAAGCCGCTGCGCGAGCTGCTGGTCGAGGCGGTGCGCTATGGCAACCAGCCGGAGGTCCGGGAGCGCCTGCACCGGGTGGTCGAGACGGCGCTGGACCACGACCATCTCCAGCGGCTGCTCGAGCAGCGCGCCCTGGCCACCGACGCGCTGAACAGCCAGATGGTCCATCGGGTGCGCGAGGAGATGGAGCGCGCCGAGGCCCGCCGGCTCCAGCCACTCTACATCCAGGCGTTCTTCCTGAAGGCCTTCGAGCGCCTGGGCGGCCGGATCCGCGAGCGCGAGCCGCGGCGCTTCGAGATCAGCTACGTGCCGGCGATCATTCGCCAGCGCGCCGCGCAGATCGGGCTGCGCGACCCCGTGCTGCGGCGCTATGAGCGCGTGACCTTCGAGCGGGAGCTGGTCAATGTGCCGGGCAAGCCGTCGGCGTCCTACCTCGCGCCCGGCCACCCGCTGCTCGACGCGACGGTCGACGTGCTGCTGGAGCGCCACCACGACGTCATCCGGCGCGGGGCGGTGCTGATCGACCCGAAGGACCCGGGCCAGGAGGTACGGGCGCTCTTCTACCTGGAGCACGCCCTGCAGGACGTGGTCCAGGCGCGGGACGGGCAGCCGCGACACATCTCGCGGCGCTTGCAGTTCGTCGAGCTGCGGGCGGACGGCGAGGTCAGCGACGCCGGGCCTGCGCCGTATCTGGACTACGAGCCGGCGACCGAGGAGCAGCTGGCCCAGGTCGAGGAGCACCTGCGGGCCGGCTGGCTGAGCGAGAACCTGCCGGAGCGGGCGCTCGGCTACGCCATCTCCAACCTGGTGCCGCGGCACCTGGCGGAGGTCGCGGAGCGCCGGACGGCGATGATCGACAAGACGCTGGCCGAGGTCAGGAGCCGGCTGACGCGCGAGATCGCCTACTGGGATCACCGCGCCGAGGAGCTGAAGCTCCAGGAGCTGGCCGGCAAGCAGCCGCGCATGAACTCCGGCCGCGCCCGCCAGCGCGCCGACGAGCTGACCGAGCGGCTGGAGCGCAGGATCGCCGAGCTAGAGGCGGCCCGGCAGATCAGCCCGCTGCCGCCGGTGGTCGTGGGCGGAGCGCTCATCGTGCCGGCCGGACTGCTGGCCAGGGAGGCGGCGCCCGACGGGCTGCCGCGCGACCCGGCCGAG
Organism: Thermomicrobiales bacterium; assembly: GCA_035304105.1. GTDB lineage: Bacteria > Chloroflexota > Chloroflexia > Thermomicrobiales > CFX8 > JAUIIK01. The sequence continues at coordinate 5,970 of DATGQR010000241.1, forward strand.
CGCCGGAGGGTGGAGCTGCTGGCGATGGAGGCAGTGATGGCAGCCGAGCGGCGGCTGGGCCACGAGCCGGTCGACGTCTCCAGCCAGAACCTGGGCTACGACATCGAGTCGCGCGAGCCGGAGAGCGGCAAGCTGCGCTTCATCGAGGTGAAAGGCCGGGTGGCCGGAGCGGAGTCGGTCATGGTGACGCGCAACGAGGCCAACACTGGCCGCAACAAGCGCGACAGCTTCATCCTGGCGGTGGTCGAGGTGAACGACACGGCCGGCGAGCCGCGCTACTTCCGGGACATCTTCACCAAGGACCTGGACTTCGGCGTTTCCAAGCTGGAGATCAACCTGCGGGACATCGGGCCGTTGGGACGGCCGCCGAGCTAGCGGCGACGATTCAGATTGAGCCTTTGTGACGAAATAAGAGCGGGGGCGGAAAGGGCGATGACAGAGTACAAGCGAAAGCTGATCGAGGTGGCATTGCCGCTGGACGCGATCAACCGGGAGTCGGCTCGGGAGAAGTCGATCCGCCACGGGCACCCCTCGACGCTACACCTGTGGTGGTCTCGCAAGCCGCTGGCCGCCTGCCGGGCAGTCCTGTTCGCTTCACTGGTCGATGACCCCTCGGCCCACCCCGACCAGTTCCCCACGGAAGAAGCCCAGGAGCGCGAGCGCCAGCGGCTCTTCGGGATCATCGAGGACCTGGTCAAGTGGGAGAACACGACCAACGACGACGTCCTGCGGCGGGCGCGCGAGGAGATCCTGAAGTCGACCGGCGGCAACCCACCGCCGGTGCTGGACCCCTTCGCCGGCGGCGGGTCAATCCCGCTTGAGGCCCAACGGCTGGGGCTGGAGGCGCACGGCTCCGACCTGAACCCGGTCGCCGTGCTGATCACCAAGGCGTTGATCGAGATCCCACCCACGTTCGCCGGCCGCTCGCCGGTCAACCCCGCGGACCGGGGGCGCGCGCCGGGCGCTGGTTGGCGCGGGGCAGCTGGGCTGGCGGCCGACGTGCGCTACTACGGCCAGTGGATGCGGGACGAGGCCGAGCGGCGCATCGGGCACCTGTACCCGAAGGTCGAGCTGCCCCCGGAGCAGGGCGGCGGGCAGGCGACGGTGATCGCCTGGCTCTGGGCACGGACGGTGCGATGCCCCAACCCGGCCTGCGGGGCGCAGATGCCGCTGGTGCGCTCGTTCGAGCTATCGAAGAAGAAAGGCCGCCAGGCCTGGGTCGAGCCAATCATCGACCGCGAGGCGAAGACGGTGTCGTTCGAGGTGCGCACGGGGTCGGGCAAGCCAGCCGAAGGGACGAAACGAAGAGGCAGTTCAAGATGCCTCGTGTGCGGCACTGACTCGATAACTGACGCCACCTTAAGAGAGCAAGCATCGACGCATGGGATGGGTCAACAGTTGCTTGCTATCGTCGCTGAGGGCCGAACCGGCCGAGTCTATGTAACTCCGTCAGAAGCCCACGTACCCAATGTGCCGGAGCCTGAGGCTACATGGCTGGACCAGCCAATGCCAGAGAACCCCCGATGGTTCTCTCCCCCAATGTATGGCTTGGAAACGTATCGAAAACTCTTCACTCCCCGCCAGCTCGTCGCCTTGACGACGTTCAGCGAGCTGGTGGGTGAGGCGCGGGAGCGAGTGCTGGCGGACGCGGTGGCCGCGGGCCTGCCCGACGACGGCATCCGCCTGGCCGACGGCGGCGTCAACGCTCCGGCCTACGCCGACGCCGTGGCGACGTATCTGGCCTTTGTCGTTGACAGGTGTGCGGACTTCAACAATGGCATGACACGATGGGTTCCGAGTAATGAGAAGGTGATGGGCGCATTTGCAAGACAAGCGATTCCGATGGTTTGGGACTATCCAGAAGCCAACATCATGGAGCACGGCGTTGGAGGGTGGCCGACATGCCTGAATTATGTCGCGGACTGTATTTCGATCCTCAATCCCCGAAAATCAGATCGCGGACATGTAAGACAACTCGACGCAGCTCGGTCTG
>DATGQR010000242.1:0-2631 GCA_035304105.1 Thermomicrobiales bacterium
TTCAACCTCTTGCGCGACGATCTCGGCAACCGCGTGGACGTGACCGGGCTGAACTACGAGACCTCGTATTCGCGTGGCATCCAGCCGGGCGAGTACACGGTCAATCTGCACCTGTACCGCAATCCCTCCGGCGTCTTCCCCGTGCCGGTCACGGTGGTCACGAGCGTCAAGCGCGACGTCAAGGACACCGCGCGCCAACTGCTGGCGAGCGACGTGCGCCTGACGCGCGAAGGGGAGGAGGTGACGGTCTATCGCTTCGAGCTGAGCGAGAACGGCGATCTGGTGGCTGGCAGCGTGCACAGCCTGCACAAGGCCCTCAGGACTTGGAGTGGCTCATGACCAGCGTTACGCAACTGTTCGTCGTCGCTGCCGTTCTGGCCGGCGCGCTCAGCCTGATCAGCATCTGGGCGCCGCGCCGGCTGGTGATCAAGAGCATGGCGCTGTCCACCGCAGTGCTGTTCCTGCCGGTGTCCTATGCCAGCCTGGTCGACCTCCTGAGCAAGCCCAAGCCGGTCGACCTGGAGTGGTGGCAGACCGACGCCGCGGAAGCCGAGGTGCTGGCCTCGCGCGTCGTCGAGGACGAGGCCATCTACCTGTGGCTGCAGCTACCCGAGTTGTCCGAGCCCCGCGCCTACGTGCTGCCGTGGGATCGCGCCAGCGCCGAGGAGTTGCAGCAGGCGACGCGCGACGCCGAGGAGCAGGGCAGCGGCGTGCAGATGAGGATGCCGTTCGAACCCTCGATCGAGGATCGCGAGCCCCAGTTCTACGCCCTGCCGCAGCCGGCACTGCCGCCCAAGGACCTCGTCCAGCCCCCGCCGGAGTTCTATCAGCCGCCGGGCCGCGACGCCTGAGCCGTCGGCGATCGCAGCTGGCCTGGTCAAATCGGGACAGCGCCGCTTCCGTTGCGCGAAAGTAGGGCGCAGCGTCAGCCTCTGAAACTGTCCGACCACTGTTGCCCGGACGACACAGCGCGGCGAGCTCGAAGTGTGCGGTGTGACCCCCGTCACACACCCCCCAGCTCTGAGGCGCGTAGCTTCTGCACATCGACAGTCGTTTTGCAGGGTCAATTCCCTGCTGGCGTGAATTTGCATCGAATGCCGGCATTTTGGGCCTGACGAACGACCAACTACAGATTGAACTTTTTGCTTGACAGCTCTCGCCATGATGCGAATAGAGCCACCGTTGGTTCGGAATGTTGAGGTCGGCTCCTGGCGAGTTCTGGATCAACGGCGAGGGAGCTTACCGGCTGGCTACGGCTGAACATTCCGACGGGCGACCATCCCCCGATCAGTCGTCTCGGCGGAAACAGTGGGCGCGAAGACCAGGCGCGGCGGCATCGACGTGCGCTCTTCGGCCCGCGCGGAGGACGCTATGGTGACCGGGTCGCGTGCCATTGCTTATGAGGATCTGAGTTCCGCTCGCAGCGCCAAGGAAAGTGAGATCGGATTGTGGCGTCTGCTCGGCGAGTTCTTTCGGGCGGTTGCCCGCGACGACCCGATCGCACATCGCCACCTGCTGCTGTTGCGCTTCGTCCTGGTGAACACGATCGCCTTCGCCCTGCTCGGTGTCGCCACGGGCCAGGGCTGGATCGGCGAGATCCTGGCCGCTGACCAGGGTGGCCTGTGCCGGGCGATTGCCGCCGTGTTCCTGGTCGGCTGGGCCTGGAGCGGCCAGAGCGCGCTCCGGCTCAGCCACGGGCTGAACGAGCTGGAACGCTTCGCCAATCGTCCCGGCTCTCCCGCGCCCGAATATCTCGAGACCGTGGCCGCCTGCCCGGCCGAGAGCCGCGCTCTACTCGCCTCGACCCTGCGCCTCAAGCTCGCCAGCCGCATCGCGCCGATCCGGCACATCGCCAACAGCCTGGTCCTGCTCGGCCTGATCGGCACGGTGATCGGCTTCATCATCGCCCTGTCCGGCGTGCGCCCGGAGGTGGCCTCCGACGTTGCTGCGATCGGCCCGATGGTCTCGACCCTGATCGGCGGCATGTCGGTCGCGCTCTACACCACGCTGGTCGGCTCGCTGCTCCACGTCTGGCTCATGGTCAACGTCCGTCTGCTCGAGGGCGGCACGATCAAGCTGCTGACCGCGACCGTGGAGCTGGGAGAGCGTCATGCACGGGCTTGACCCTTTCGAGGAGGACGCCGGCGGCACCGTGTTCCGCGACGTGGTGATGCTCGCGCTGGCCGGCTTCGTGGTCATGGTGATCATGCTGCTGCCCCATCTCAACCCGCCCGGGGCCAAGACCACCGAGGACATGGCGCCGCCTGGCAACGTCATCGTCGAGGTACGTTGGCCGGACGAGATCGACGCCGACGTCGACCTCTGGGTCCAGGCGCCCGGCGACGTCCCGGTCGGCTACTCGAACAAAGGGGGCGCTGTGTTCAACCTGCTGCGCGATGATCTCGGCAAGCGCGCCGACGTCACCGGGCTGAACTACGAGACGTCCTACTCGCGCGGCATCCTCCCCGGCGAGTACGCGGTCAATCTGCACCTCTACCGCAATCCGTCCAAGACTTATCCCGTGCCGGTCACCGTGGTCACCAGCGTCAAGCCCGGCGCCGCCGAAACCACCCGCCAGCTGCTGGCGAGCAAGGTCCTGCTCGTGCGCGAGGGCGAGGAGGTGACGGTCTA
>DATGQR010000243.1:0-2200 GCA_035304105.1 Thermomicrobiales bacterium
ATGGCGCGCAGCCCGTTCTCGACGCCCTGCAGGAAAGGCACGCCGCCCCAGTCGGTAACCGGCTCGTGCGGTGGCCCGCCGTCCTCGCGCCGGCGCTGGACCTGGATCTCGCCCGGCACCAGCGATACGGCGTAGAAGACCTTGTCCGGGTACTTTTCGTGCGCGTTCCGCATGACCTCGCCGGCCGGCGTGTCGAGGTCGACCGTCGTCGGGTAGGCCTGGCCGTAGATGACGGTGTGGATGCTCGGGTCCTCGGCCATGCCCTCGATCGAGGCGCGCATCAACTCGGGGATCGCGCCAGCCATGCCGGTCGTGTCCAGCGGGTTGCCGACCGTGCCGTATTCGGGGATGACCGCCTCCAGCTTCTCGACCGTCTGCGGCGCGAGGTCCGGCAGCTCGATGCCGAGATCCTGGCAGAGGTCGGAGACCAGCCCGGCCGCGCCCCCGGAGACATAGATTGCGCCGACGCCGGGGCCTTTCGGGAGCCGGTCGGTATAGAGCGCGGCCAGCGTCTCGGTCATCTCGTCGAGGCCGTTGACCCGGATGATCCCGTACTGGCGCATGACCGCATCGGCCACGGCATCCGAGCCAACCAGCGAGCCGGTGTGCGCCTGGGCCGCGCGCTGCCCCTTGGCCGAGCGCCCGATCTTGAGGACGACAATCGGCTTCTCGCGCTCGGCCGCCATCTCGGCAACTTCAATCAACTTCTGGGGATCGCGGAACTGCTCGATGAAGCAGCCGATGACGCGCGTCTCATCGTCCTCGACGTAGTAGCGCATCAGGTCGGCCGCTTCGAGGTCAGCCTCGTTGCCGGTGGTCACCACGTAGCTGAAACCCATATCGCGATCGAAGGCCGGCGTCACCAGGCTGTAGGCCAGTAGGCCGGATTGCAGCACCAGCCCGACCGGGCCCGGCTTGAGGACGTCGAACGAGCCGCTCATCGCGCACATCATCGCCGGGACGCTGATGTTGCCCAGGCAGTTCGGCCCGACGATGCGGATGCCGGTGCGCCGGGCGAACTCGCGTAGGTGCTCCTGGCGCTGCTTGCCCTCGTCGCCTTCCTGCTCGCCGTAACCGCTGGTGATGATGTTGATCGCCTTGACCCCGGCGCGCTCGCACTGCTCCAGCACACTGTCGACGGCGCGCACTGGCACGCCGATGATCGCCAGATCGACGCCTCCGGGCACGGCGTCGACGCTGGGGTAAGCCTTGAGACCAGCGATCTCCTCATAGCGCGGGTTGATCGGGAACACCTCGCCCTGGAAGCCACACTTGACGATATTGCTGCGGATGATCGGCGCAAAGCCCGGATTCGGCGAATCCCCGACGACGGCCACCCGCTGCGGATGAAGCAGCGCCCGCATGGAATCGGTGAACGTGATCGGATTGGCTGTGGTCATACGACGGCCCTCACCCCCGGCCCCTCTCCCAATTCAGGGAGAAGGGTGCCCTGTTGTTCGACTTGCGTTTCCATCACTTTGCACTCTCATCTAGCTCCCCCTCTCCCGGATACCCCTGGGTGATTGGGCAGGGTGCCCTCGGGACCGCGGTTGGGGGGTGAAGGCTGTCCCTACCCCGGCACGACCAGGCAGTCGACGACCAGCGCCCCCTGACCGCGCTCGTAGACCAGCAGCGGGTTGATGTCGATCTCGGCGACGTCGTCCTGCAGGTCGAGGCAGAGCTGCGAGAATTTCTGGAGGATGTCGACCACGGCATCGACGTCGGCCGGGCCCTGGCCGCGAGTGCCGTCGAGGATCGCCTTACCGCGCAGCCGCGACAGCATGTCACGGGCTGCGGCGCCGGTGATGGGCGGCACCCCGAGGGCGACGTCCTTGAGGACTTCCACGAAGATGCCGCCCAGCCCGACCGCCACTGCCGGCCCAAAGTCAAGGTCACGCGTCATGCCGACGATCATCTCGCGCGCGCCCGGCGCAGCCATCTGCTGGACGAGCACGCCCGATAGCTCAGCATCGGGGTCATACTTGCGGGCGCTGTCTATGACCCGGTCGAAGCCAGCGCGGACGGCGTCGGCGTCCTGCAGGTTCAGGAGCACGCCGCCGGCTTCGGTCTTGTGGGTGATATCGGGCGACTCGATCTTGAGCACCACAGGATAGCCGATCGCCTCCGCTGCCGCGACGGCCTCGTCGGGCGTCGTGGCCAGCTGTTCGGACGTGGTCGGGATGCCATAGAGGGTCAGGAG
>DATGQR010000244.1:0-2347 GCA_035304105.1 Thermomicrobiales bacterium
GGCGGGGTGTCACCCGGGACTGCCGGCCCGGCGATTCACCCTGGGCGGGGAGCGCCGGCTAGTTCTCGGCCTTCGCGGCGTCGGCGACCGGGAGCACGCTGATCTTGCGGCCGGCGTTGCCGTGATCGCTGAACTTGACGAGGCCCGAGATCTTCGCGAAGAGGGTGTCGTCCTTGCCGCGCCCGACGTTCAGGCCGGGCTGGAAGCGCCGGCCGCGCTGGCGGACGAGGATCGAGCCTCCGGTCACGAAGTTGCCGTCGAAGCGCTTGACCCCGAGTCGCTGTGCGTTGCTGTCGCGGCCGTTGCGCGAACTGCCCTGACCCTTTTTCGATGCCATGAGAGCCGATCCTGCTAGACGTTGATTGCCGTGACCCGCACCTGCGTCTGGTGGGTGCGGTGGCCGCGGGTCCGCCGGTACTGCTTGCGGCGCTTCATCTTGAAGACCCGGATCTTCTTGCCGAGCGTCTGGGCCTCGACGACGCCCGTGACCGTGGCGCCGGAAAGGTATGGCGCGCCGGCCTTGATTTCGCCGTCTTCGCCGGCCACGAGCAGGACCTTGTCGAAGGTCACTTCGGCCCCCGGCTCAGCCGCAAGGCGATCCACCGTGATGACGGCACCGGCCGACACCTTTTCCTGCCGGCCACCGGCCTGGACAATCGCAAACATGTGATGTCGCTCCACTAGGGGCGGAACGGACCCTGACCGGTCCCGGCGCCCGAAACTGAACCACTAAGCCTACCACCCTTCCGGGGGAAGGGACAAGCGGGGGCTACTTGAGGAGGACTCTCGAGCCCCGAATCTTCTGGGTGCTCAGCGTATTGAGGAAGCTCGGCAGCACCCGGTCCATCAGCTCGAAATAGGAGGAGAGTGCCGGCGTGTTCTGGCTGGCCGGGTAGAGGGCTTCCTCGTGAAACGATTCGGTGTGGAGCGTCTCGCCCGTCCGGCCGTCGATGAAGATGAACCGCGGGGAGAGGGCAAAGCCGCGCATGTCGCGATATTCGCGAATCGTCCGGTACTCGTCGATTCCCTGGGCGTTGACGACCGTCTGCGGTCTCGAGACGATGCCGCTGCGGGTGACCTCGCTGAAGACGACCGTCCCGGTGACTATCAGCGGCTCCTGATATTCCTCACCTATCTGCTGCCAGAATTCGCGATCTTCGAAGATGGCTTCGTGTTTGGCCAGCGCGTCCGCGTCGGGAAAGCGCGGAGTTTCTTCATCGAGCGGCGGCGGCGTGATGCCGAGCCGCTCGTCCATCTCTTCGACGAGTGCCAGCGCATCGGCTTCGATCACCCGCAACTCCTGACGATTGCGCAACTGGCTGCGCAGGAGCCGCGCCGTTTCAGTGTTGGCGTCGATCGTCTGGGTGCCGGCGTTGAGGAAGCCGGCCACCAGCACGCGCTGGAACGCACCGACGTCGATGCTCGCCTGGATCGGGGTCTCGACGGCAATCTCGTAGAACGAACTGCACGCTGAGAGCGAGACCGCTCCGGCCAGGCTAGCGATCGCGACGACGGTTCTGGCGGTCATAAATCTCGCGGAAGCTGTCGTAGTTGTTGCGGATGTACGTGTTGTCGGGCTCGACTTCCAGGGCCTTCTCGTAGGCCCGGCGCGCATCATCGAACCGGCCGAGCTGCTCGTAGCCGACACCGAGATTGTTCCACGCCGCGCCGTAGGTCGGATCGATCTCGGTGGCACGTTCCCATCGGTAGGCCGCTTCTTTCCAGAGCCCGCTCTGCGCCACCGTGATGCCGAAGTCGACCTGCGCCTTGGCGTCGTCGCGCTCGTCGGCATGGGCGACGCCGCTCACGCCGACCAGGAAGGTGACGAGGAGCCAGATTGTGATCCGCATGGCGATCCAGGGGCCACTATAAACCCGGCTCCGGCTTTTCGCACGGGAGTTTTTCACGGGCGCCGGCGGCCCCACACCGCCCGGATCGGCCGAAGATGGCACGTCGACTGCAAGCATGCGGGCGTGCCTGAAACCGCGGATGTACCGGCGCCGGTGGTGGTCTCGCTGCTGCGTGCCGGGATCGACACGCGCGCCGCGCGCCTCTACAAGGAGGGGCGCTCTGAGATGCCCGGCCCTCCGACGCCGGCGCAGATCGCCGCGGCGATCGAACCGGCCCGGGCGAAGCAGGTCGATATGCTCCGGCGAGCCGTGGACGGCGCCAGGATGGCCCTCGACCGGGCGGCGGCCGAGGGGATGGCCCTCCTCAGCTTCGGCGACGACGACTATCCGGCCCGGCTGGGCCAGCTGCCCGATCCGCCGGTCGTACTCTGGACGCGCGGCAACCGGGCCCTGCTCGGGCGCCCGGCCGTTGCCATTGTCGGGTCGCGCCGGGCGTC
>DATGQR010000245.1:0-6081 GCA_035304105.1 Thermomicrobiales bacterium
TGCCCCAGACGGCGGTGGCGGCGAGGTCCTCGTTCAGGCCCGGCTGGAACCGGACCTTGTGCGCGGCGAGCAGGCGCTCGGCCTTCCAGAGCGCCTCGTCGTAGCCGCCGACCGGCGAGCCGCGGTAGCCGGAGACGAAGCCTCCGGTATCGAGCCCGGCGGCCCGGTCGCGCCGCACCTGCATCATCGGCAGGCGGACGAGCGCCTGGATCCCCGACAGGTAGATCCGCCCGGCGGCGAGCGTGTACTTGTCGTCGAGTTCGACGCTGGCGAGTGCGACGGGCATCGTGTCTCCTCCGGATCTCCCGAAGCTACACGCCGCAAGACGCTTCAAATGTAAGATGCCTTACATTGTCGGCAGCGGGTGCACGGCCCGTGCATGGCCCGCCCGCACGGGAGGAGACGCCCATGAACCGATCGCGATGGATCGACATCATGCGTCGCGACGCATGGTTCGCCAGCCTCGAGCCAGGCCTGGCCGAACTGATCCTGTCGCGCGTGGTCGAGCGCCGCTACGGCATGAACGAGATCGTGTACAGCGCCAACGACCCGCCATCGGGCATGTTCGGCCTGCTGCAGGGCAGCATCCGGCTGTCGCAGTACACCGCCTCGGGCAAGCACCTCGTGTTCACGACGTTCAGCCCCGGCACCTGGTTCGGCATCATCTCGGAGTTCGACCAGAGGCCGCGCCCGCACAATGCCGTCACGGTCGAGCCGACGACCCTGCTGCACCTGCCGAGCGCCGCGTTCCGGGACATCGTCTCGCGCGACTGGCGCCACTGCTTCGACATGGCGCGCGCCGCGATCGCGCTGTTCCGGGCGACGCTCGACCTGCTGTCCGAGACCCGCGTGCTGCCGTATCCGTCGCGGGTGGCGCAGTTGCTGCTCGCGATGTCCGACCACGAGGTCGCGGTCGGCAACGAGCATCCGGACCCGCAGGTCACGCAGGAGGACCTCGCCGCGATGGTCGATGTCACCCGCCAGACCATCAGCCGCCTGCTCACGGAATGGGAGGCCGAGGGCCTGGTCAAGCGTCGCTACGGGCGCATCCGCCTGCTCGACTATCCCGGCCTCGCCCGCATCTCGGCGCTGGAGGACTATCGTGGTCGCTCGGGCAAGGCGGCGGAGCCGGCGACATCTGCCTGAGGAGCAGCGGCCACCATCGGGACCGCGCCGATACGCCAGCCTATCCTCCGCCGTCGTTCGTGCAGGATGGCGCCGGCTTGCGGCCCTGCCGTCAGAACTCCTTGACGATCCCGCAGGCGATGCGGGAGCCCCCGCCGCCGAGCTTCGATGGCTCGTCGGAGTAGTTGTCGCCCCCGGCATGCACCATGATCGAGCGGCCCTTCAGGTCGGCGAGCTTGAGCCGCGGCGCCAGCACCGGATGGGTGGCCTGCCCGTCCTCCGTGACGTACAGCGGCGGCAGGTCGCCGAGATGGCCGTCGCCCCAGGGCGTGCCATGCCGGCCGGTGCCCTTCGGATCCAGGTGGCCGCCCGCAGCGCCGGCCGGGGTCACTTCGCCGTCCTTTTCCGTCGCCGCGCAGCTGGGGTTCTCGTGTACATGGAAGCCATGCAGGCCGGGCGGCAATTGCTCGAGGTCGGGCGTGAACACGACCCCGTGCGGCGTCTCGACCATCGTGATGCGGCCGATGTCGGCGCCCACGCCCTCCTTGTTGACGAGGTTGACGATGGCGGCGGTGTCCGCGTGCGCGGCCGGGATGGCGGCCAGCGCGAGCGGGATGCATGCGGCCAAGAGGGAAAGTGCTTTCTTCACCGGTGTCGTCTCCTGTTGCTGGGTCGCGCGCGGGCGATGCGCCCGCGGTGCGACGGTGGACGAATTGACCGGATTCGCAGCAAGTCGCGTGACCGCGGCGGCCTTGCCGGCTTTCAGGCGAGGGCGTCCAGGAGGGACAAGAGAAAGCCAATGATTCCCAGGACAGCGCCGCCGACTATCGGTTGGTACGGTGGCGCCGCTGGCGTGTTTGCTGCCACCAGCCGCATCGCGTATAGAGCACCCGCGGAAAGTATGAGGCCACCTAGAGGCACGGCAACGAAGGCCCAGACTTCGCCACTTCGGAACGGAATCATCAACACCAGCAGCGCCAGGACGGCGACCGCAAGCGCGCCTCCGGCGATTCCCCGCATCAATGCCAGGATGAGAATCTGGACCTCTCTCGGCACATCGGTCCAATCGCTTCCGAGGGCAACCCGGTGATAAGGCATGAACTGCTGGCGAAGCAGGTATGTGAGGCCGAACCCGACCATCGTGAAGATGCCAATCATGTGGCAGGCGAAGGCAAACGTCAGTAGCAGCGACATTCGATCGCTCCCGTTGGATTCGAGGCTCAGCCTGCCTCGCGAGGCGTGAGACGCACCGGCATCATGCTGGGCTTCATCTTGAAGGCCATGACTTCCTCGATGTTCTCGGGTGCGGTTGCGAGTTGCGCCGTGAAGTTGCGCGTCAGCATGGAGAGCACCATCCGCATCTCGACGCCGGCCAGGTGTCGGCCCGGGCAGACACGGGCGCCGGCGCCAAACTGCAGGTATGCGCGTTGCTCGTGGGGGCCGGTGCGCTCGTCGCGTGTTCGGAGCCAGCGCTCGGGGTCGTAGGTGCCTGGGTGCTCGAAGTGCTTCTCGTCGAGCATGTCGGGTCGCTTCAGTATGACTACGGGAGAGCCCGCTTGCAGCGCGACGCCTCCGAGCACTACTGGCTCGGTCGACTCGTAGGTGTCCATGGGAACGGTCGGCCTGAAGCGGGAGGCCTCGGTCGCCAAGGCTTCGAACCGACCGAGCGAGCGAACCAGCTCGTAGTCCGGGCACACGCGGGCGCTGCCGAAATGTTCAACCGTCTTCCGGTACAGCTTGTCCTGCAGCATCGCGTCAGCGCACAGATACGGCATGGTCCAGGCAAGCATGTTGGCGGTTGTATCTTCGCCCGCGAGCAGAAGGGTCAGGACATTCGCCGACAGGTCGCGTTCGTCGAATCCCGAGTCGGGCGCGTCGCTCAAGCCGATCATGGCTTCGAGAAGGTTGCGCGGCGAGTCGGCCGGGTCATCCGCCATTCGGCGGCGCGCATTGGCGATTCGCTCGGCGACGTATCGGTGTACCTCCACGAGCGACGCATCGAACCGACGGTCACGCGGCAGCCTGAAGTAGCGCCAGTACGGTATCGGCGCAAAGATGCGGCTCATCATCGTGGGAAAGATGAGTGCGAGATGCTGCTGTATTACGCCGGCGCCGCGCTCGATCGTGTTCAAGTCTTCACCGAAGGCGAGCGTGCCGGTTACGTCCACGGTGTAGCGCTTGAGTTCCTCGCTCATCTGCAGGACTTCGCCGCGGCGGGCGGCAGCCTCCCAGCGGCGGCGCAGTCTTTCGGTGATGGTCTGTATCGCGGGGAAGAATGTGCGGAAATGCCCGGAAGCCAGCGCGGCGACAACGAGCCGACGCTGCGGTTCCCACGCAGGCCCTTCGACGGAGAACAGACCGTTGCAGCCCGTCTCTTTGGCGATAGGCTCGAATGTGCTGTAGCGCCGCCAGCGGTGCGGCCGCTCGCGCAGCAACTGCTGGAAGAGTTCGCTGTCGCGCCAGACGACCAGCTTGATCGAGCCGAGCTGGAACAGGTAGGGCGTGCCAAGCTTCTCCGCCCAGTGTTCCAGGATGAGGTGGAATCTCGTCATTCGCGCCAGATGCAGGCTACCCAAGCCGGGCAAGGCTGGTGGGTGTGGCAGGTCGCTGACCCGGCAAGTTGACGATACCGGTGCGATCGCTGACATGGTCGACTCCTGCGCTGCTGTCCGAGATCTACCTCGGTGAGCTCGCCTCGTGGGCGGACCGGCCTACGGCCAACCGCCATCCCACCGCCGCGATCAGCCCGGCCGTGAGCACCACCATCGCGGCCCCGATCGTGAGCACATGGCTGACCGAGCCCAGCCTCTGGGCCATGGCGGCAACGATCGCCGGCAGCACGCCCATGCCGAGGTAGAAGATCGTGTGGAACACGCCCATGCCGACCGCGCGGGTCTGGGGACGCAGGAACTGCGCCGGTGCCGCGATCAGCGTGCCGACCGGCAGGCCGATCACCAGGCCGGTGGCGACCAGCAACGGGGCGCTGGGACCCTGCAGATGCATCGCGACGAGCAGCATCGCAGTCAGCACCAGCGAGGCTACCGCGATGAGTGTCGGCCGGCCGGTACGCTCGGCGAGCCAGCCGCCGCCGGGCACCGAACCGATGATCAGCAGGGTCATCAGCGCGGTGAGCCAGTTGGCCTGGGTGACATCAGTGCCCTGCTCGATCATCACCAGCGGCAGGAAGCTCGCGAGCACGGCGTAGACGACGTTGAAGACCATCCACGCGGCGCCGGCGAGCAGCAGCAATTGCCATTCGCGGCGCACGAGGGCGCCCAGTCCCGTGCCGCGCTCGGCCGCTGCCGATACCGGCGAGCGATAGCCGAAGGCGAGGAGTGCAAGTGCTGCCGCCGCCGCGACGGCGGTGACCCCGAAGGCCGCGCCGGTGCCCTGCGCCGCGGCGACATCGCCCAGCACCAGCAGCGCGAGCGCGATGCCGATCGGCCAGGTATTGACGAGGACCGACATCGCGAGCACGAGCTCGTGGCCGGCGAACCAGTCCGCGATCATCTTCGTGGCGATCACGCTGAAGAGCACGCCGCCGGCGCCGCAGAGCAGCCTGCCCACAGCCAGCGTCGCCGTGTCGCCGGCCAGCGCGCAGACGAGGCCGCCGAGCATCATCAGCGCCATGCCCGCGAGCGCGACCGGCTTGGCGCCGAAGCGCGCCCCGAGCAGGCCGCTGGGCAGCGCCAGGGCGATGCCGGGCAGCAGGTACAGGCCCACCAGCCAGCCGATCCAGGTCAGGTCGACGCCGTACTGGGCCTGGATCGTGTGGCCGGTCGCGCCGACGGCCTGGAACTGGAAGCCCATGGCCAGTCGGGCCAGGCTCAGCAGGGCGAGCGCACGCCAGCGCAGGGGGATCCGGCGCCATGCCACGGCCGGACTCGCCGCGCCCGTGTCGGGGGCGGCCCGGGGAGCTACGGGATCCTTCGGGATGCCCGGCTCTGGCAACGTCGGTCTCCTTCCTGGAAAGGGCGATGCCGGCGTCGGTTCCGGCCGGCTCGCAGCGAGTCTGGAATGGCGCCAACGTCGGCGCATCCCTCAATTGGACGATGCCTTGGTGGTCCTGTAGGCAGCGCCTACCTGGTGTCGTCAGGGACGGTAGCCACGGCGGAGTCAGACGACCCGAACGGGGTCGCCGTAGCCGGTGAGTGTTGCATCGGAGGTCAGGAACAACATGCCTTCGACGCGCGCTTGTGCGATCTGGATCCGATCGAAGGGATCTCGATGTAATCCGGGAAGGCTGGCGACGGCGAGCGCATGCGGCCCTTCGATCGGGAGTTCCAGGTAGCCGTGGTCGAGCAGGCCCCGTCGCAAGCGGCTCGCGTCGACGACGAAATCCGGACGACCGAGCGCTCCCTTGATTACGATCTCCCACATGCAGGCGGCGCTGAAATACGGTTGCTTGCCTGCATCATTCAGTAGATCACGCGCCGCGTCTGGCAACCTCGACGGCTGCGATGCTGCCCAGAGCAGCAGATGGGTATCGACGAGCAGTTTCACTGATCGAGCCCGAACTGCTCGAGGATCTCCTTGTTGCCCATCTCGTCGAAGTCGTCGGGAATCTCGAACTCCGATTCGAGAAAGCCCAGCCGGTCCGGAAGGGCTGGCTCCGGTGGTTCCAATGCCTCGACCTTGACCAGGGGCTTGCCCGCCTTGGCGATGATGAAAGGCTCCCCGTCGAGCGCCGCCTCGATCAGGCGTGACAGATGTGTTTTCGCTTCGTGGATGTTGACCGTCTTCATGGCAACGCCGGTTCAATTGATGGACTAAGTTTATCGGACTAAGTCCAACAGAACAAGCCGGTCGCGCTACCCGACCGCCTTCACCTCGCCCTTCTCCCACTGTTCCTTGAGCCGGAACTTCTGGATCTTGCCGGAGCCGGTCATGGGGAAGGCCTCGACGACGAACCAGTGCTTCGGCGTCTTGTGCGGCGCAAGATGCTCGCGCATGTAG
>DATGQR010000246.1:0-2066 GCA_035304105.1 Thermomicrobiales bacterium
ATCGTGTGGGTGAACAAGGCCTACGTCGCCGCCGTCGACGCCGCCGACGAGGCGGAGGTCCGCGAACAGCAGATCGAACTCCTGGAATCGCGGCAACGGGCGGCCCTGGAGCCCCACATTGCCAAGCGGGAAACCGTCATCAAGCGCATGCCGCTCATCGTGGGCGGTGTGGTCAAGCCGCACGATGTGATCACCGTGCCGCTCGAGGACACCATCGCTTCCGCCGCGATCGATGTGACGGCCCTCGAAACGGCCCAGGGCGAGCTGGACCGGCAGATCGAGGCCTATGATCGGACGCTGGATCGCGTCTCCTCCGCGGTCGCCATCTTCGGTCCGGACCAGCGGCTGAGCTTCTTCAACGTCGCCTACCAGCGCCTTTGGGATCTCGACCGGGAATGGCTGGAATCCAGCCCCAGCGATAGCGAGATCCTGGACCGCCTGCGCGAGACCTCCCGCCTCCCGGCGATCGTCAACTATCGCGACTGGAAAGCGAAGCTGCTGGCCTGTTATCAAACGGCGGCCATGCTCGAGGACTGGTGGCATCTCCCGGACGGGAGGATGTTGCGTGTCGTCGTCGAGCCGCGCCCCGACGGCGGCGTGACGCATCTGTTCGACGACGTGACCGAGCGCTACGCTCTCGAAAGCCGCTACAATGCGCTCATCGGCGTCCAGCGCGAAACACTCGACAACCTGAAAGAGGGCGTCGCCGTTTTCGCCACCAATGGACGGCTCAAACTTTCGAACTCGGCGTTCGCCAGCATCTGGAGGCTGCCACGCCAGGTGCTCGAGGGGGAGCCGCATATCGACGAGATCATCCGCCACGCCTGCGAGCGGTTCGAGAACCGCCGCACCTGGATGCGGATCAGCCGCGCCGTTACGGCCATCTCGGACCATCGCGACAGCGTCGAGGGCCAGATGGTGCGCCCGGACGGCAGCGTCATAGACTTCAGCGCGGTGCCATTGCCCGACGGCGCCACCCTGGTCACCTTCGCCGACGTGACGGCATCGAAGCGCATCGAGCGGGCGCTGGCCGAGCGCAACGAGGCCCTCGTCGAGGCCGACCGCCTCAAGAGCCAGTTCATCAGCCATGTCTCGTACGAGCTGCGCACGCCGCTGACCAACATCATCGGGTTCAGCGAGCTCTTGTCGAGCCCGCGGGCCGGCGAGCTCAACCAGAAGCAGCGCGAGTACGTCAGCGACATCTCGAGCTCTTCGAAAACCCTGCTTTCGATCATCGACGACATACTCGACTTCGCCACCCTCGAGGCAGGTGCAGTCGAGTTGAAGCTCGCGCGAGTCGATGTGCGGCACGTCCTCGACTCGGCCATTCTCGGCGTCCGCGAGCGGGCAAGCCGCGCCCGTCTGACGCTCGACATCGCCGTTGCCGACGACGCCGTCGACTTCGTAGCGGACGAGGCCCGCGTCCGGCAGATCATCTACAATCTGCTGTCCAACGCCGTTGGTTTCTCGAAGCCGGGCGATACCGTCAAGGTGACCTGCTGGCGGGAGAACGGCATGGTCGTTTTCTCGGTGGAAGACCAGGGGATCGGCATCCCGAAGGACCTGCAGCATCGCATCTTTGAGCGTTTCGAAAGCCGCAGCTTCGGCTCGAAGCATCGCGGCGTCGGGCTTGGGCTGTCGATCGCCAAGAAACTCGTCGAGCTCCACGGCGGGACCATGCAGCTCGAGTCCGAGCCCGGCCGTGGCACGCGGGTCACTGTGCGGTTCCCGGAGGTCACGGCAAAGCTGACGGTCGCAGAGGCCATGGCAGCTCAGGCTTGACGTTCCGCCCGCGTGCGGCTTTTCCTTCCGCCGCATGACGGCACCCTGGATACATCCGCGCGTGCGCGAGACCGATATCGCTCCTCTGGCAGAGCTGCTCGCGTACGCGCTCAGGCCGGGGGACGTCGTTGCGTTGCGTGGCGATCTCGGCGCAGGCAAGTCGACGCTTGCTCGCGCCATCATCCGGGTGCTGCTGCAGGACGAAGCAGCCGAGGTGCCGAGCCCGACCTTCAGCCTTGTCCAGACCTACACCACACCGCGTTTTCCGGTCTCCCATTTCGATC
>DATGQR010000247.1:0-2205 GCA_035304105.1 Thermomicrobiales bacterium
CAGAAACTCCTGGTACTGCGGATCGTCCCGGCTGATTCGGCGCTTGTAGAAGGTCTGGCCTTCGACCGGCAGGACAGTCACGCCATCGCGCGTGAGAAAGCTGATGTTGCCGGCCGCCAGGCGCACGCCGGGTTCGAGCACCAGCGCCTGGAGCGGGCCACGCTCGTTGACGATCTGGACGATGCCCTCGGCCGGCGCGGCCTTCTGGAGCGGGATGTCGAGCAGCTGCAGGAACTTCCTGCGGTTGCGCTCGGGGATCCGGTTAGCGCTGTAGAGCAGATTGTCGGTGATGAAGGCGAACAGCTCAATCAGCGTCAGGCCGGGGTCGCCTTCGATCTCGAAATTGGTCCACTCGGGGGTGGTGACCGGGATGCGCCGCTTGGCCTCGGCGAGCATCTGCTCGAAATCGCGCTCGTCCACAGGTGGCGGTGGCAGCGACATGTGTCTAGCCCTCCAGCTGTATGGTGAGCCCGACCCGGCCCAGCGCCTGGGTCGCGATCAAGCGAAAGCGGATAGTGATAGCGAGCAAGCGCGGATCGTCGCGGTCCGCTTCGACGCTGACGTCCTCGACCACGACGCGTGGCTCCCAGAGCGTGATCGCGCGGGCCACCCGCTCGCGAATCAGCTCGCGAGTACGCACCGTATTCGGCTCGAACAGGAAGCGCCGCAGGCCGCAGCCGAACTCCTCGCGCATGACCCGCTCGCCGGGCTCGGTCAGCAGGATCAGGCGGATCGACTCGCGCACGTTGTCTTCGTCCGCCGAGAGCGCCAGCCGGCCCGACGCGTCGACGCGCGGCGGGAAGCTCAGCCCTTGACCGAGGAGATGCCTTCCGGTTTCGACCATGATGAGCCTCAGCTTTCCTACGATCGCCGCACCGGGACGCAGATGCGGAAGAACGGCAGCCACCAGAACGCGATGTTCAGCGCGATGACCAGCACCATCAGCAGGACGAAGGCACACAGGGTGATGATCGGGATCGAGAAGGTGCAAATCATCGCGACGCCCAACGCGTCGCCGCCCAGCTGCGTGTCGAGCAGGTTCACGTTGGCCATCTTTTGGCGCAGCGCCGGCGAGAGCTGGACTGAGACGCCCTTCTGCATGCGCCGGAGCCCGGCCATGCTGAGGTCCATCGGCAAGGCGAGCTGGATCGTTCTGGCCGGGGCGTCGGGGTCGTAGAGCGGCGCCAGCCGGAAGGGAATGCTCGCCTGGCTCATCCAGACCTGCTTCGGCTCGCACTGCGGCCGCTCGTAGACGCAGCGCACGACGAACAGCTCGCTGCCGTCGACCGCGAACTTCGGGAGCTCGACGGTCTGGGTATCCTCTTCCAGCTGCAATGCCTGGTAGATGGCTTCGTAGATCGGGGTGACGCTGAGCGTTCGTTCGTCGACAATGACGTCGTCATCGGCGATCTGCACGGACGCAAGGTTGTAGCCAGCTACGTCCTCGAACACGTCGGGCAGCGGGTCGTCATCGCCCAGCGTATTCAGGATCGAACGCCGCCGCGCGACTTCACCGAGTGCTTCGGCCAGCGTGAGGTCGGCGCTGAGGGTTGCGTCGTCGAGCGCGTCGACGACGTCACGTTCGGCGGCGGTCAAAGACCCGGTCACGTCGTCGTGCAGCGCCCTGGCGACGTTGGGGAGGTGATCGTTGAGAAATTCCCAGAATCCGAGCAAGAGATACACGGACAGCCGCAGAACGGTTGGATCTTCCGACGGTTCATCTACCGGCGCGTCGGTCAGCGCGGCGGCCTGATCGAAGAACGTCGCTTTCAGGATCTCGATGCGCGCGTCGGGAAAGTCGGTCTGCCAGGTATCTTCGGCGTCCGCGTCCGGCGCGATCTGGCTGGCGGGCACGGGATACATCTCGCGGCTGGACGTCGCCAAGTATCCGGCGAGCAGCGTCCTCTCGGTACAGGCCGGGACGGGGAAGAGCGGCAGGCGCTCTTCCTTACCGATCTCGCAAGGAAGCAAGGCGCGGGGATCGCCGGGGAGCGTGTGCCAGCCCTTGGTCGGGCCCTCCTGGACCCACGCCTGCTCGACCCAGCCATCGTCAGGGTTGCCCTGGAGGCGGCGCAGGACGAAGAAGGCCGCTTCGTCGTCGGCGGTGCGGACGACGCGGTCCGGAAAGCCGGGGAGCCGGCAGGTCAGCGACGCGGCCACCAGGTAGAAGCGCCCGTGGATCGGCAGGTAGAGGCTGCGGGCGAG
>DATGQR010000248.1:0-12622 GCA_035304105.1 Thermomicrobiales bacterium
GGATCTGCGCGACAAGGCCGGCGCCCCGGAGCAAGATTTCGACGGCGCCCTGCCCATCCTGCTTCACGGCGACGCCGCCTTCCCCGGCCAGGGCGTCGTGGCCGAGACGCTCAACCTGGCGCGCCTGGAAGGCTTCAGCACCGGCGGCACGCTCCATATCATCACCAACAACCAAATCGGCTACACCACCGATCCGCAGGACTCGCGCTCGACGCTCTATGCCAGCGACCTGGCCAAGGGCTTCGAGATCCCGATCGTCCACGTCAACGCCGACGACCCGGTCGCCTGCCTGGCAGCCGTGCGCATGGCGATGGACTACCGCGACCGCTTCCACTCCGATTTCCTAATCGACCTGGTCGGCTACCGGCGCTGGGGCCACAACGAGGGCGACGAGCCCAGCTTCACCCAGCCGCGCATGTACGCGCAGATCGCCAGCCACCCGACCGCCCGGGCGCTGTGGTCCGAGAAGCTGGTCGTCGAGGGCATCATCGACCGCGAGACGGGCGACAAGCTGCTCGAAGAGAGCATGGACGCGCTCCAGAACCTGCGTGACGAGCTGCGCGCCACGGCCAACGGCGCGCAGGATGACGAGGACGAGCGCGAAGAGCCGAGCGTGCCCAACGTCGACACCGAGGTGGCCGCCGACCAGCTGGTCGCCTTCAACGAGGCGCTGCACACCTTCCCGGACGGCTTCACGCTCAACCCGAAGCTACGCCGCCAGCTCGAGCGCCGGCGCGCCGCCCTGGAAGAGGATGGCGCGATCGACTGGGCGCACGCCGAGACGCTGGCCTTCGCCTCACTGCTGGCCGAAGGCATCCCGATTCGCCTGACCGGCCAGGACAGCCAGCGCGGTACTTTCGGCCAGCGTCACCTGGTGCTGCATGACCCCGAGAAGGGCACCGCCCACTCGCTGCTCCAGAACCTGCCCCAGGCCAAGGCCTCGTTCGCCGTCTACAACAGCCCGCTCTCCGAGGCCGGCGTGCTGGGCTTCGAGTATGGCTACAGCATCACCGCGCCCAACACCTTCGTGCTCTGGGAAGCGCAGTTCGGCGATTTCGCCAACGGCGCGCAGATCATCATCGACCAGTTCCTGGCGGCCGGCCGCGACAAGTGGGGCCAGTCCGCCTCGCTGGCGCTGCTCCTGCCGCACGGCTACGAGGGCCAGGGGCCAGAGCACTCCAGCGCGCGCCTCGAGCGCTTCCTGCAACTGGCGGCCAACAACAACCTGCGCGTGCTGAACATGACGACCTCGGCGCAGTACTTCCACGCCCTGCGGCGCCACGCCAAGCTGCTCGAGCGCGACCCGCGACCGCTGATCATCATGACGCCCAAGAGCCTGCTGCGTCACCCGCGCGCGGCATCCAGCCTGCTCGATCTGGCCGGCGGCAGCTTCATGCCGGTCATCGACGATGAGGAGGCCGCCGAGCGGCGCGCGCGCATCACCCGCGTCGCGCTCTGCAGCGGCAAGGTTTACGTCGATCTGGTCGGCAGCGAGGCGCGCGCCAACACCGAGCACGTCGCGCTGATCCGCGTCGAGGAGCTCTACCCGTTCCCGGAGAACGAGCTGCGCGAGGTCCTGCAGCGCTATCCCAACGCCGAGGAGCTGGTCTGGGTCCAGGAAGAGCCGAAGAACATGGGCGCCTGGAGCTTCATGGAGCCGCGCCTGCGCGAGTTGGTCGGCGAGCAGCTACCGGTGCGCTACATCGGCCGCCGCGCCGAGGCCAGCCCAGCCGAAGGCTCGGTCGATGACCACAACGTCGAGCAGGCGCGCATCGTCGCCGAGGCGTTCGAGGCCGCGCGCGTCCTGGAGGAAGCCGCGGCGGATGACTGATCGAGAACGATTTCGCTACCGGGCCGCGGCCCGGGTGGTGGCCATGAGCCATGCGGGGTGGAGAAGAAGAGGATGCCGCTAGAAATTCGTGTGCCGTCGCTCGGTGAGTCGATCGTCGACGCGACCATCGTCCAGTGGCTCAAGAAGCCGGGCGACCCGGTCGCGCGCAACGAGCCCGTCGTCGAGCTAGAGACGGACAAGGTCAACGTCGAGGTCCCGGCCGAGCAGGCCGGCGTGCTCGAATCAATCACGCGCAACGAGGGTGACATCGTCGAGGTCGGCGAGGTGCTCGGCATCATCGCCGAGGGCGTCGAGGCCGCCCCGGCCGAGGAAGCGCCCGCCGAAGAAGTCGCCGAAGCCCCGGCAGCTGCGCCAGCCGCCGTGCAGCCAGCGGCCGCGCCGGAGCCGGTCACCGCTGGTGCGCGCCGCGCGGGTCCGGAAGCCCGCCGGCTGGCCGCCGAGCGCTCGATCAACCTCGATGACGTCCCCGGCACCGGCCCGGGCGGTCGCGTGCTGCCGCAGGACGTCCTGGCCTACCAGCCGCCGGCTCCGGCAGCCGCGCCGGCTCCAGCAGCCGCGCCGGCTCCAGCAGCCGCGCCGGCCGCCGAGCGCCCGGCTCCCGAGCCGGCGCCCGCAGCCCCGGCGCTCGAGATCGGCCCCAACGGCCGCGGCGAGCGCGAGGAGCGCGTGCGCCTCTCGCGCCGACGCCAGACGATCGCCCGCCGGCTGGTCGAAGCCCAGCAGACGGCGGCGATGCTGACGACCTTCAACGAGATCGACATGTCAGCCGTCATGGACCTGCGCGCCCGGCGCCGCGACGAGTTCGAGAAGCGCCATGGTGTGCGCCTGGGCTACATGTCCTTCTTCACCAAGGCCGTCGTCGGCGCGCTCAAGGCCTTCCCCGAGGTCAACGCCGAGCTGGACGGCGACGAACTGATCATCAAGCATTACTACGACATCGGCATCGCCGTCGGCGCCGAAGAGGGCCTGGTCGTCCCGGTCGTGCGCGATGCCGACCGCAAGACCTTCGCCCAGATCGAGCGCGAGATCCGCGAGCTGGGACAGAAGGCGCATGACAAGACGCTGGAGCTGTCCGACCTGATGGGCGGCACCTTCACGATCACCAACGGAGGCGTCTATGGCTCGCTGCTCTCGACGCCGATCCTCAACCACCCACAGGTCGGCATCCTGGGCATGCACAAGATCGAAGAGCGCCCGGTTGTGGTGAATGGCGAGATCGTCATTCGCCCGATGATGTACGTCGCGCTCTCCTACGACCACCGCGTGGTCGACGGCAAGGAAGCCGTCCAGTTCCTGGTGCGCGTCAAGGAGCTGATCGAGGACCCCGAGACCCTGCTCCTCGACGGCTAGCGCCGCAACGTCACGCCACAACTCCAAACGCCCACCGGACCAGACCCGGTGGGCGCTTTACTTTGCACCGCATGTGATGGCCTCACCTGAGCGGCGTCCCACCCGTTTCACGCCCTGAAATCCCCGACGACGACCATCAGGACGTCAACGAGCACTGATTCTCATGAAAATCGAAGAAATTCTTAAAAACCTATTGACAAATCAAAACCACTCGCTTATCATGGCCATGTCAGTGAGAGTTGCTCAATGACGAGCGCCAATTAGAGAGGCACTAGGATGCTCGAGATGACGATCGTCAAGGAATCAACGAACACGGGCCGCGTCCACGGCACCCGCGGCCGCTAGCCCGATCGAGCAGCCGGCAGTACCGCTCACACCGAGCGTGGAAGGAAACTCACGATGATGCACCCGGATATCGCCCGCGCCGTCGTCAACCAGCGCCAGTTCGAGCAGCACGAGCTCGCCACCAAGCGCCGCTTCCTCGGCCGCCGAGGCCGCAAGTAGCAAGCAGTAACGGTTCGTTGAGGAGTTGGTTATAGCCCCGTAGCCAATCGGCTACGGTGACACGCCACAATCGAGCCAGTCAAGGCTCTGGCGCTCACCGAGGACGCCCCAAGACCGGCAACGCCGCCGGGAGGAAAGGAACAGCGACGATGCTCGACATGGTCTACACCGCAGAGAAGCTCGCCCGCCAGCGCCGGGAAGCGCTGGAAACCGACTCCGGCAAGTACCGCCGACCGCGCATCCGCGCCCGGAGTCGCTAGACACCGACGTCTCACCAGGCTCCATTGGAAGGAGTGCGCCATGCTCGACCAGCTCTACACGCTCGAACTGCTGAAGCCGGCCGCCGGGCTCCGTGTCAGGTCCGGATGTCGCAAGCGAGCCCTCCGGGTGCGCCGCTCGCGACACTACTAACCTTCTCTCCACCCCCTCGCGCCGCGGGATTCCCCACCGAATCCCCCGGCGCATTTTCTTTGCGGTTCTCCTCCACAGCACCAACGATCTGTAGACGTGGGATGATAGAAGCTGCCGTCTGTTCGGGCAGCCGCGTTTCTAGCCCTCACAGGATATCTGGAAGCGCTCCTCACGTATCCCGGAGCAAACCTTCGGCGGGACTACGCGCTCAACATGGCAACATCCGTCATCACGCCCCGACAACGTCACGCCGACCCCGCGCAACCACCCTAATCCCTTATCCCTAGTCCCTCTCACTATAGCTGTGCCCTCCGAAGGCGCGGCGGACTTCGGCGGCGCTGGTGGCGTTGCGGATGGCCTCCAGCCGGCGTGCCTCGTCATCGAGCAGCAGCTTGACGTTGGTCAGCACCGCCTCTAGCTTGTCGGCCGGGAATTTGACCGCCCCGTCGGCGTCCATGTGGATGATCTCGCCCGGCGCGACGTCCATCCCGCCGACCGTCACCGGCACGTTAATCGCCTGGACCGCCATCTCGCCATGCCCGGGCGAGACCCCGCCCAGCAGGTACTGGAACTCCAGCGCGCGCATCGCCTCGATGTCACGCGAGGGGCCGTTGGAGATCGCGCCGACGCAGCCGACCGCCTTCATCGCCGTCGTCATGACCTCGCCGGCCAGCCCGGCCTTGTGGGCCAGCTCCGGCGGGAACTTCTGCTGGAACACCAGGATGGTCGGCTTGGGGGAGGCGTCCAACGCGTCGATCACGTCCATGAAGGTCAGCCGGTTGTAGTTGGGGTCGGGCACGCTGTAGACGCAGGTCACGGCGTAGCCGGCGCGCGGGCCCAGCTCCGGGTACATGCAGCGGATTGACGCGTCGGTGTACCAGTTCTCGCTCCAGGGGTTGTAGAGCCCCAGGCAGAGCGGGTTGTTCGGGTAGGTCGCGACCACGTTGGTGATCGAGGGTGTGTCGAACTGCTCCAGCTCGCGCAGCATCTCCTGAGCGCTCATCTCAGCCATGGCCTGCATCGCTCCATCCATCTCGTGCCCATTTCGACGCGCCACAGCATAGCAGCCGGGCTCCGCGGCGCAGGCCGTGTGGCGCCCCGGCTTTTGTCGGGCGAATAGGGCTCGCGGGGCTTGCCACGGCGCGAGAGCAAGTCCGTGCCGGTGGCCGTGAAATCCTGCACAATCCCATCATCAGAGCGTACTATTGCTGCCGGGGAGGTGCGTGGTGGGATCGTTGGGAACCAACGGAACAGATGAGGGTGTCCTGCGCGAGTGGCTGGACCGCGAGCAGGAGCACTGGTTTCGCGCCTCCGAGTCCGCGCTGCGCGGCATGATCGAGCACCTGCAACATGCTTGCTTCGTCGAGACCTGGGATCAACTGCGCACCGCAGGCAAAAGCGAGACTGAAGCCGGCCGCATCACGCTCGAGCTCTATGAGGACGGCATCGGCCAGATCTTCGGCTTCCTGCGGGCGACCGGCGCGCTGCCGGACGAGGCCGCCTGGAGCAGTCTGCGCGACGAGCAGATCGCCGAGACGCGCCGCGCCGGCGCCCCCGAGCCGCTGGCCGACGCGCTCGTCAACGGCCTGGAGCTGGCCGAGCGCCGCGACGCCGGCGACCACGCGCTCTATCGCGACTGGAGCCGCTGCCTGATGCTCTTCTTCTACCAGCACGCCGCCGATGGCCCGCCGCATCCCGGCTTCGACGCCCCGCATGAGGACAAGCTCGCCTGGGCCTCCGAGGTCATCGAGAACGTCCGCGACCGCGGCGCCCTGCTGGCGGCCATGACCGATTACCTGAACGATCGCGACGTGCGCGCCGTCGCCAGCGCGATCATCGATACCCCGGTCTCCGCGGTGCTCGAGCACCAGCGGAAGATGACCGACCTGCGTCGTTTCGATCTCATCCTGCATACCGGGCTGCTCTGGCTCGTCGGAGCAGTCGAGCGAGAGTGAACGCAATGCTCCAGAAACTCCGGCAAGACAAGCGTCTCCAGTTTGTCCTTGTCATCGTCGTCATCGTCTTGTTCGTCTTCGCCGTGATCGCCTCGCAATATGGAAAGACCGGTATCGAGGTCGTCGATGGCCAGCGGCGCGTCTACACCGACGGCGAGCACTGCGCCATCACCCTGCCCGACGGCTGGGGCTGGCGGCCGGCGACGTGGACGGCCACCTCGCCCAACGGCACGGTCGTCGGCTTCTCCGAACAGGTCTACGGCCGCCCCGAAAATCCGGAATGGGAAGAGAGCGCCGGCGCGATGATCGAGCGCAACCAGGCGCGCGACGACGCGACCGTCGAGGCCGATGAGGACACCGTGCGCATCGACTTCGGGCCCCAGGGCGGGCTCAGCGTCCTGCAGCGCTTCGACCGCATCGGCTGCCTGCTGACGTTCTCCGGATCGGGCGATAATCGCGCGCAGGAAGAAGCAGTCTGGGAGGAGATCATCGCGTCGCTGGAACGCACATCCCCGACCGGCACACCAGTGGAGGATTTGCCATGGAAGACCAACTGACCCGCCGGGAACGCGCCGGCTTCAACGTGCGCCGCGGCCGCGCCGGGCGCGCGATCGAGTTGATCCGCAAAGCCGAAGCGGCCGGCGTCTCGACGGCCTGGATGACGATGGGCGGCATCGGCTCGGACACGCTAACGATCTACGCGGCCGCCGCCACGCAGACCGAGTCAATCGCCCTCGGCACCTCGATCATCCCGGCCTTCGGACGCCACCCCTTCACGATCGCCAGCCAGGCGCTGGTGCTCGACGACCTCGCGCCCGGCCGGCTAATCATCGGCATCGGCACCAGCCACGGCCCGACGATGGTCGACGCCTTCGGCGTGCCCTTCGACCGCCCGCTGGCGCGCCTGCGCGAGTACCTTCAGGTGCTGCGCCCGCTGCTGCACCAGGGCGAGGTTGAGTTCCGTGGCGAGTTCTACAACGTCAAGGGCCGCCTGCCCGGCGCGCCCGGCACCCCGGTGATGATGTCGGCGCTCGGCCCGAAGTCCTTCGAGGTCGCCGGCCAGTTCAGCGACGGCGCGATCTCCTGGGTCACGCCCTTCGACTACCTGCGCGAGACCGCCCTGCCGGCCATGGAGCGCGGCGCCGAGAAAGCCGGCCAGCCGCGCCCGCCGCTGGTCGCCCACCTCGGCGTCGCCTTCGCCGACAGCCGCGAGGCGGCTCACGAGGCCGCCCGCAAGGAGTTGTCGATCTACGGCCAGCTGCCCTTCTACCAGAACATGTTCGCCGCCTCCGGCTACCCGGTCGACGCGAACAATCAGCTCAGCCCCGAGCTGCTCGACCAGCTGGTGCTGTCCGGCGACGAGGACAGCGTCGGCGAGCGGCTCACCGAGCTGCTGGATAGCGGCATCGACCGGCTGCTCGTCGGCCCGATCCCGGTCAGCGACCGCGAGGGCGAGGAGCAGCGCCTGATCGAGTTGCTGGGCAAGCTGTAAGCGCCGCGCCGCATGGGGACGCCGTCGCAACTCCAGACACCGCGGGCAGGGCGCGCCCTGGAGGGCCGATGACCCGGCCCCTCGCCCCTGCCCGCTGGCTGCTCGCGCTGGCGCTGCTCGCGGCGCTCCTCACCGGCTGCCTGGGCGGCGATGACGATGACGACGGCGAGCGGCCGGGCCAGATCACCCGCCCGGCCGGCGCCGGCCTGCCGCTGGACGACCCCGTCGCCGTCCAGGCCTTCGACCGCGCCGACCAGCTGCTGCTCGACTGGTTCATCCTCGGCGACCTCAATCGCGCCCAGGAGAACTTCAGCGCCAATCTACGCACCGTCTGGGCGTCGATCTTCGACGGCACGACGATCGATGGCGAGTGTTCCTTCACTCAGGTCGAGGGCAGCCAGCCGGACGCCAGCGGCACGGTCAGCGCGCGCTACGCCATCGACGGCTGCCGCGTGGCCCCGCCCGGCGATCTGACCGCCACCCACATCACGATCCTGGTCACCGTCACCGACCAGAACGCCTGGGTCATCAGCGTCGAGTTCCGCTAACGCCGCGTCAAATCAGGGGTTGATGTCTTGAGGTAAATCAGGGTCGCTTCACGCGTCTGCCCGGGTCAACTGGGGCGGACGGAGGCGACCTCATCGGCGGTGCCCTGGCGCGGCTCCTGAATCATGATGAGGTAGCCGTCCGGGTCGCGGATCATCATCGAGCGCTCGCCCCAGGGCGAGGGCGCCAGCGGCGCGACGATATCCACGCCGACGCGCTCGAGCTGGGCGGCACGCGCCTCGATGCGGCCATCGGAGAGGCCGATCACCGGGCCGGCTTTGGGCAGCTTGTAGGAGGCCGTCGAAGGGGTGCGTTGTTCGAGCAGCAACAGGTGGAACGCGCCGAGCTGAAGGATCACCGTGCGGTGGCCCTCCCACTCCTGCTGGCCGGCCACATCGAAGTCAAGCACTTCGCTATAGAAGCGCTTCGCCAGATCCAGATCCGCAACATCCAGCACTAATCGGTCGAACACCAGCACGGTCGAACTCCCCCACGCCGCCGCGATCACGCCACATCTCCTGCGAAGTATGAGCATACCAGCGCATGATCGCATAGGGACGACGGGGGCCAATTCTCGACCAAATCCACCCCGGGAATGAACCGTCCGCGACCGCTGGCGGCCGCGGACGGTCAAGCTCGGTGATTAGTCCGCCGCGAGGCTGGCGGCCTCCAGGCCCTGAACTCGCTCGATGGCGCGCCGGAAGCCGGGCAGCGCGCGCTCGATCATCTCGTCGTTGGCCGTCAGGCAGATCCGGAAGTAGCCGGGCGTCTCGAACAGCGCCCCCGGCAGCACGCCGATGTTCTCTGCCAGCAGCATGTCGGCGAAGGCGCGGTCGTCCGGGATCGGCGACTTCGGGAAGAGGTAGAAGGTGCCCTCAGGCCGATGCACCTGATAGCCCATCTCCTGCAGCGCGTCGACCATCCAGTCCCGCTTGCGCCGGAGGTGGTCGACGTCCAGCCGCAGCGCCTCCAGGTCGCCCAGCGCGTGCTGGAGCAGGGCGTTGGGGAACAGGTAACCGCTGGCGTTCTGGATCGCCGCGATGGCCTGGCGCAACTCCTCGCGCTCGACCAGCGGCATCGTCGGCGGCATGGCCAGGTAGCCGATGCGCTGGCCCGGCGCCAGCAGCGTCTTGCCGTAGCTGTAAGCCATGAACGCGTAGGGGTAGAACTCCAGCGGGCTGTGATGCCGGATGCCGTCGAAGACGATGCGGTTGTACGCCTCGTCGGACAGCAGGTAGATGCGCCGCCCGTTGCGCACCGACGCCGCCTCCAGGATCGCGGCCAGCCGGGACAGCGTCTCCGGCGGGACGACCTTGCCGGTCGGGTTGTGCGGCGTGTTGACCAGCACCACACGGGTGCGCGGCGTGATCGCGGCGGCGATGGCGTCCAGGTCGAGGTCGAAGGTCTCCAGGTCGATCATGACCTTGACCGGCGTCAGGCCCGCCTCGATGCAGATCGGCTCGTTCAGGAACCAGGGCGGCAGGCTGTAGATCACCTCGTCGCCGGGGTCGGCGACCGCCTTCAGGGCGGTGACGATCGCCCCGAAGCCGCCGGTGGTCATCGCGATGTCCGCCGGCTCGAAGGGCATGCCCAGCAGGCGGCGCAGCGATTCGGCCACCACCCGCTGCGCGCCCGGCTCACTGACCTTGTAGGCGAACCAGTCCTTGTTCTGCGGCTCGCTCCACTTCTGCAGTGCCGCGACCAGGCCGGGGAGTGGCATCTCGTGCGGGTTGCCGAAGGTGAAGTCGGCCAGGCCGCTATTGGCGCGAGCGTGCCTGGCGTAGACGTTGTTGAAGAAATCGAAGACCATGCGGGTCGAGCCGGCGTCCTGCACCTGGCGGGCGCGTTTGGAAACCGGGCTAGCAGCCGATGTAGACATCGTCGTCCTCATCTCCCTGTGGCTCGCTCTCCCCCTGCGCCGGGGCGCTGAGCGCGGCCACGCCCGGCTGCAAGTCGCGCAGCGCCCGCTCCAGCCGGGCGCAGGCGTTGACGGCGCCGGCGGCCAGTTCGATATCAGCGCCGCTGGGGATGCGCCGCAGGGCGCGCTCGATGGCCTGATCCCGGGCCTTCAGGTAGGCGTAGAGGTCGGGGTAATGCTCCTGGAGCTGGCGAACCTGCCCGGCCAGCGTCGCCCGGGCGTCGACCGCGCGTGGAGCCATCGTCGGCGTACTCACGTCGTGTGCCTCCTCATTGTCGGCTACTCGCGCGTCATCGCGCGAGACATTCTCTCTGCCTACCAATCTAGGGCGCCGCCGCTGGCGCGCCATCCTTGAAATTGCTTAATCGCCCCCGACACGCCCGCGCCATCCCTGCGTAGTTCGATGGGTAGTCTCCCCGCCCGGCATGCGCAGCTACCCATGTCGCCGCTCCCGAAGGGGGACAAGTCCCTGCCGCGCTCACGTTGAGCGTCAACGCGTGCCTCGAGAACGACATCGTCCGGTAGAACCTTCACCCTTTCCCCTGTAGGGACGTCACCCCGGGGAACGGCACCTGGAGATTTGGATTTCGAGACCACGTGGGGCAGGGCGATCGGGGACGCCGGTCATTCCAGCGGGCGGGCGAGTTCGGCGACCGGGGCGCCGGACGCGACCCAGACGGCGGTCGAGATGCCGAGCAGGATGCCCGAGACGTTAGATAGCAGGTCGCCCAATTCCTCACCCTGCGCGTCGCGGAAGGAGCCCAGCCGGTCGTTGATCCGGATGCGCTGGCCGGGGCGGGCCGATGGAGCCCAGTAGCCGTCGACCGGCGCGACCGCCGCGGCGGGCGGCTCCAGGGCGCGCGACTCGACCGGCGCGACCTGGCCCTCCAGCATCCCCAGCCCGCGCAGCATATTGATCGTGCCCTGGAAGACCTCCTCGACGGCCGCCTCGCGCTCGCCCGGCCGGTCCGGGACCGTCCAGCGCGCCGCGAACTTGCCGCGCCCGGCCATGAACGCCAGCGGGTCGTCGCCTGCCGCCGGGAGGCGCAGCGCGAAATAGTAAGGCGCGCCAGCAAGCGCGACGGTCCGGGCGGCGCGGCTGTCCTGCTGGGGCTGGCCGCTCGCGGCGTATCCGATGGTCGCCAGCTGCTGCCAGTCGACCGGCGCGTCACCTGCGATCAGCAGGGCGTCGGCCACACCGAGCAGGTCCCCGGCCACGTCGACCGGCCCGCTGGCGGCCAGGCGGATCAGCAACGAGCCGGCCAGGCGGTGAGCGTCGAGCACCCCGGCCAGCCGGAACATGCCGTGGAGCGCCGGGAAGCCCGAGGCCGCCCCGGCCAACACCAGCAGCGCCGGCCCGGGCCGCGAGCCCCTCGCCGCGATATAGCCCCCGCCCCCGGACTGCGCCGGCAGACGACCGCTGCGAAACTCGCCCGACGGCGGCTCGGGCACCTGGGGCCAGGGAAAGCTGGCCGAAGCCGGCGAGGTCATGACACTGCTCCGATCACCTGGGCGAGCCGGATACGATATCGATCGTGCGCGGCGGCAGCGGCACGCCGACCTGGATGAAGCGCTCGCGGATGCGCCGCTGCAGCTCGCGCGCCACGCCCCATTGCTCCATCGGCGCCGTCTTGACGAAGGCCCGGAAGACCAGGCGGTTGGGCTCGACCGAGGTCAACCCCAGGATGTTCGGCGCTTCGAGGATCTTGCTGCCCAGCTCCTCGTCGCGCTCGATGCCGCCCAGCACCTCATGGAGCACCTCCAGGACCTGCTTCTCGTCCGCCTCCGGCGCGACCGCCACCTCGACGATCGCCCGCGACCAGCCCTTGGAGAGATTCTCGACGGTGCGGATCTGGCTGTTGGGGATCGTGATCGCCGCGCCATCGGTCGAGCGCAACACCGTGCGGCGCAGGCTCAGCTCCTCGACCGTGCCCTCGTGCGTCCCGACCCGCACGAAGTCGCCGACCGCGAACTGACCCTCCAGCAAGATGAAGAAGCCGTTGAATGTGTCGGCGATCAGGCTCTGCGCCCCGAAGGCCACCGCGATCCCAGCGATGCCGGCGCTGGCCAGGACCGGCGCCAGGCTGATCCCCAGCGTCCCGAGGATCGTGATGATCGCGATGAAGAGGATGATGTAGCGCCCGGTCGACTCGACCAGCGCCGCCAGCGTCGTGGCTCGCTGGGTTGCCTCCCGCGACGTGCCCTCGCGCGACTCGATCGCCCGCAGGAAGACGCGCTGGACCATCGAGCGCAGCAGTCGCAACGCCACGAGCGTGACGACGATGACCACGGCGATCGCGAACAGCCGGGACGCGGCGTTGGCCAGGAAGTCGACCAGCCAGTTCAGGATGTCGTCCCAGCCGATGCCAGCCACGCGCGTCATCTCCTCCATGCGCCGAACGGTGCCTCCAATCATATGAGAACTTTGAGCTTCGTAGACAGCCCCGCGTACCGGCCAGCCCCGCCATCTGGCGCGAGCGCCCACTTCACTCTGTAAGAAAGCTCGACGCTAGCCCGTCACAGGCACGGCACGGCAGGGCAGGGCCGCGAGCGGACGTCCCCGCGGGCGCGCCGGCTCGTCTATGATCGCCAGG
>DATGQR010000249.1:0-7470 GCA_035304105.1 Thermomicrobiales bacterium
AGGGCGTCACCTTCCACGACGGCACGCCGCTCACCGCCGAAGCCGTCAAGTTCAGCATCGACCGCATCAAGGACCCGGACAACCCCGGGCGCTCGGCCTCGAACCTCGCGCCGATCACCGAGGTCGTGGCCGTCGATGACCTGACCGTGCACGTCATCACCGACGGCCCCTACGGCCCGCTGCTGAACATCATGTCGCTGATCTACGCCACCGGCGTCGTCAGCCCGGCGGCCGTCGAGGAGCACGGCGCGGACTTCGGGCGCAACCCGGTCGGCACCGGGCCGTTCCGCTTCGTCGAGTGGCGCTCCAACGACGTCATCACGATCGAGCGCAACGACGACTACTGGGGCGACAAAGCGCTGCTCGACCAGGCGCACTACCGGGTCATCCCCGAGGAGAGCGCCCGCATGCTGGCGCTGGAGACGGGCGAGATCGACATGGTCATGTTCCCGGCGCCCAGCCAACTGGAGCTCTTCCGGGACAATGACGACTTCGAGATCGCCGAGGTCGAAGGCGTGCGCGTCTTCTTCTTCGGCTTCAACGTCGAGCGCCCGATCGTCTCCGACGCGCGCGTGCGCCAGGCGATCAACCACGCCGTCAACCGCGAGGAGATCGTCGCCAACCTGCTGGAGGGCGCCGGCACCGTGCCGACCTCCTACATCTCGCCGGCCGTCTTCGGCTACAAAGATGTCAGTGCCAGCTGGGCCTACGACCTCGACCGGGCGAACAGCCTGCTCGAAGAAGCCGGCTGGGTCGACGAGGACGGCGACGGCATCCGCGAGAAGGACGGCCAGCGCCTGGAGCTGCGCCACCTGGCGCCGCGCGGCCGCTACCTCAAGGACGCCGAGATCGCCGAAGCCTTCCAGGCCGCCATGCTGGAGATCGGCGTCCAGATCAACCTTGAAATCCTGGAGTGGGCCACGCTCTTCGAGCAGGTGCGCCAGCCGAACATCGATGCCGACCTGTTCACGCTGGGCTGGTCGACCGCGACCGGCGACGCCGACTACTCGCTCTGGCCGCTCTTCGGCACCGACTTCTTCCCGCCGAACGGCTGGAACTCGCACCAGTACAGCAACCCGGAGTTCGATGAGCTGGCCGCCCGCGCCCAGGCCTCGACCGATCCCGACGAGCGCCTGGAACTCTACGGTCAGATGCAGGACATCCTCGCCGAAGACGCGGTCTGGGTGCCGATCTACAACTCCAAGGAGATCATCATCCACGCTGAGTACGTCGACGGGTTCGAGATCCACCCGATCGACTACTACCTCTGGCTGCACAACGTCTCGGTGGACAAGGACTAGCCGCCGGGGCGGGTAGCCGCGCGGCCACCCGCCCCGACGCGCTCGAGCCCTCAGGGGGAGGCTGTGCGCAGATATGTGATTCGCCGGCTCATCGGGATCATCCCGGTCATGCTGGGCGTGATCTTCGTCACGATGCTGACGACCGAGCTCATCCCGGGCGACCCGGTCGCGCTGATGCTGGGCGAGAACGCGCGCCCGGAGCAGGAAGCGGCGCTCCGCAAGCACCTCGGGCTCGACCAGCCCCTGCCGGTGCGCTACGCGCGCTACGTCCTCAACGTCGCGACCGGCGACCTGGGCCGCTCGATCCAGACCAACCGGCCGGTGCTGGACGAGATCCGGGATGTCTGGCCGAACACGCTGGTGCTGGCGGTCGCGGCGATGGCGCTGGCGATTGTGGTCGGCGTCACCGTCGGCGTCATCTCCGCCGTGCGGCCCTACGGGATCATCGACTCGCTGGCCCGCGTGCTGGCGCTGATCGGGCTGTCCATGCCGATCTTCTGGCTGGGGCTGGTGATGCTCTACGTCTTCGCCTACTACTTCCGGCTCTTCCCGGTGGGTGGCACCGGCTCCTGGAAGCACTACATCCTGCCGGCCATCGCGCTGGCCACGCCCTCGATCGGCATCCTCTCGCGCATGACCCGCTCCAGCCTGCTCGACGTGATGGGCGAGGACTTCATCCGCACAGCGCGCGCCAAGGGCCTGCGTGGCGCGTCGATCATCACGCGCCACGCGCTGCGCAACGCGATGATCCCGGTGATGAGCGTGGTCGGCCTGCAGTTCGGCCAGCTGCTGGGCGGCGCGGTGCTGACCGAGACGATCTTCTCCTGGCCGGGGCTGGGCCGCCTGACCGTGCGCGGCGTCTTCGCGCGCGATTTCGTGCTAGTCCAGGGCGCGGTGCTGACCTTCGCGATGGCCTTCGTGCTGATCAATCTCTTGATTGACCTGTCATATGCATATATCGACCCGCGAATCCATTACGACTGAGCCGCGCGAGATCGGGCTGGCGGCCAAGCCCCGCTCGCCGGCCGGCGACGTGGCGCGGCGCTTCGTGCGCAACCGGCTGGCGCTGGCCGGTCTGTTCATCGTCGTCATGCTCACGATCACGGCAATCGCCGCGCCGGTCATCGCGCCGAAGGATCCGGCCGCGTCGACGCTGGGCGACACCCGCGCGCGGCCGTCGCGCGAGTACCTGCTGGGCGCCGACGAACTGGGCCGCGACATCCTCAGCCGGATCATCTACGGCAGCCGGGTGGCGCTGCTGGTCGCCGTGCTGGCGGTCGGGGCGGCCACGCTGGTCGGCGGCGGCATCGGCCTGATCGCCGGGTTCGCCGGCGGCTGGATCGACGAAGTGCTGATGCGCCTGATGGACATCCTGCTGGCGTTTCCCTACCTGCTGCTAGCGATCGCGATCGTTTCGGCGCTGGGCAGCGGCGTGGAGAAGACGACCATCGCTGTGGCCATCTGGGCCGTGCCGAACTTCGCCCGAGTCGTGCGCGGCCAGGTGCTGACGCTCAAGGAACGCGACTACGTGCTGGCGGCCCGGGCGCTGGGCGCGCGCACGCCGCGCCTGCTGCTGGTGCACATCACACCGAACATCATCGCGCCGATCATCGTGTTCGGCTCGCTCTACATGGCCAACGCGATCCTGCTGGAGGCGGCGCTCTCGTTCCTGGGCCTCGGGGTGCAGCCGCCCCAGGCCAGCTGGGGGCTGATGGTCGCCAGCGGCCGCGACTTCCTGCGCGTCGACCCACACGTCACGACCTTCCCGGGCATCGCGATCATGATCACCGTACTCGGCTTCAACCTCCTCGGCGACGGCCTCCGCGACGCCATGGACCCGCGCCTGCGCAATCGGTTCTAGTGCGAAGGCTGCCCGAGGGCATCGGGCGGGATTCGAGTGAATTCGAGAAACCGTAGGGGTGGAGACAAGCTCCACCCCTACGACGCCGCTCGTTTTCGGACATTCAATTAGTACGTGGGCTCGCCGGAATACGCAGTCGGCTAACCCTTGCGGCAGCGCGCAACCGGGAGTGACTCGACCTCACTCGTGGATCCAGACGAGCGTGCCGTAGGGGGCCCAGTTGTAGAACCACTCGGCGGCCCAGAGCGGGGTGCTGACGCAGCCGTGGCTGTAGGGCGTGCCGAACATGCTGTGCCAGTAGGCGCCGTGGATGGCGTAGCCGCCGGCGGCGAAGTACATCACGTGCGGCACGTCCTCGACGTAGTAGTACTCGCCCGGCGGAGCGGCCAGCCCGTTGGTCATGTCGTCGTAGCG
The DNA here is from genome assembly GCA_035304105.1 of Thermomicrobiales bacterium. GTDB lineage: Bacteria > Chloroflexota > Chloroflexia > Thermomicrobiales > CFX8 > JAUIIK01. The sequence continues at coordinate 3,577 of DATGQR010000249.1, forward strand.
CAGCTTGGCGTAGACCTCGAAGTAGCCGGTCGGCGTCGGGTAGTCCCAGGTGCCGGTCGAGACGTAAGTGCCCAGGATCGGAACGTCGTACTCCCAGGCAGTCATGTACTGTGCCGCCAGGTCCACCTCGATCCAGTAGGCCGCGTAGGTCGGCGCGCCATCGGGGATGTAGACCGGCACATACCAGAGGTCGGGCGAGTACTCGTCCATGCCCTCCGGCTTCGGGATCGCTGCCGTCTCGACGTCGTCGCGCCCGGCGGCGTCGCGACCCAGGTGGCCCAGCAGCACCTTGTAGACCGTGTCGCCGCTCTCCGGGTGCCACTCGAAGCGGGCGCGCTCGAAGTACTGGACGGTCAGGTCATCCTCGGTGAACTCCTCGCTGAGCGGGAAGCCGAAGACGGGCAGGCCGCCGTACTCCTCCCAGTATTCAAGGAAGCCGTTGCAGAGCCGGTGTCCGGTCTCGGCGAAGTACTCGCAGTTGGGCGCGTCGGACTCTGGCAGCGGGCGGAACGGCTGCGCGCGGCTCCGCTGCTTCGTCAGCTCCGCGCCGAGCCGCTGGAGCAGCACCGCCCACTCGCCCTCGCCGTCGGGATTGCGCTCGAAGACGGCGCGCTCGAAATATTGCCGGGTGACGCCATCGTCGGGGTCGGTGATCTCCTCGGTGAGCGGGTAGCCAAAGATCGGCAGGCCCCCGTAGTGCCGCCAGTAGTCCAGGAAGTCGTCTCGTAGCGTGTGGCCGGTCTGCGGGAAATACACCTCGGTCGGCCCGACATCGTGATCCGCGCGGGCGTCGTCCGGCACCAGTGCCCCTAACGCGAGGGCGAGCAGGGCGGCGGCGAGCAGCGCCGCCAGCGATCGTCGGGCAGTCATCGTGGTTCCCCCGGAATGCAACGTGAACCTCCAAAAAAGCTCGCGGGCACCCCCGCCCGCGCTGTGCTGATTCGATATAGACGCAACGTGGTTCACAGTTTAGACCGGGAATGCAGATCCGGAAGAGACTAACCCGGACGTAGCGCGAGACGGACCGGCTATGCTGTCGTGGCGAGGCCGTCAACGATCAGGGAGAGGAAGTGCAGCATGAGCGCCACCCCGGCCACGGCGACCGTCCAGGTCGACAACGAGCGCGTCCGCGTCACTGAGTGGAGCTTCACGCCCGGCGCGGCGACCGGCTACCACCGGCACGAGTACGACTACGTGGTCGTGCCGCTGATGAACGGGCGGCTGAAGCTGGTCGGGCCGGATGGCGAGGAATCGTTCGCGGAGCTTGAGGCGGGCGTCTCCTACTACCGCGAGGCCGGCGTCGAGCACGACGTGATCAACGCCAGCGACGGCGACTTCAGCTTCGTCGAGATCGAGCTGAAGGGCTGATCGGGCCAGGACAGGTCGGGGCATCAAGCCGCCGCGAAGGGCACCGCTGAGCGCGGCGGCTTGATGAGTGGATAGCGCGTCGGCGAGCTAGCGGTCGTCGCGCGCGTCGCGGCGCTCGGAGCGTTCAAGCTGTTCGAGGATCCAGTTGCGCGCGGCAGCCGGGTCGGGCGCGTCGAGGAACAGGCAGATGTCGGAGATCATAGCCCGCACGCTCGGCGCGGTCAGACCGGTCGCCTGGCAGATCGCCTCCATCGAGGAGCCGCGCGCCAGCTCCATCATGATCCGCTGCTGGCGGACGGTGAAGTCATTCATATCGACGTGATAGCTGTCGATTGCGCTGTTGTAACCAATCACCGCAAGCCTCTATCGTAATGCAGCCAACGTGTCTCAGCATTTTCGGACGGACCCGCCCAGCAAGTAACGTTCGTAAGTACCAGATAAGCAGTGAGTCGTTTGGGGGATCCGTCGACGCCCGCGTAGGAGGCATCTACTAGTATTACGTTTGCAAGCATGTCTTGGTTCCACTTTTTGGTGCCGGAGGACGAGCCGGATTGGGGGCCGTATGGAGCGGGATTTCGACGCCGCGATCATCGGCGGGGGCCACAACGGGCTGGTGGCCGCGTGGTATCTACGGCAGGCCGGGCTGCGCGTCGGCGTCTTCGAACGGCGCAACTTCGTCGGCGGCGCGGTCGTCACCGAGGAACTCTGGCCAGGATATCGGGTCCCGACCTGCTCCTACATCTGCTATTTGCTCCAGGACCGGATCATCGAGGACATGGCGCTGCGCGCGCACGGCTTCGACGTCCACCAGCTCAACCCCTCATCGTTCACCCCCTTCCCGGACGGCCGGGCGATGCTTAGCTGGAAAGAAACCGAGCGCACGGCGGGGATGATCGCTGGAATCTCCCCGGCGGACGCGGCCCGGTATCCAGATTATGTCAATTTACGCGAGCGCATGGCGGCTATCGTCAAGCGCTGGTTCCTCAAGCCCCCGCCGACGCTGGCCGAGCTAGTCGACGATGCCCGGGCACACGGCGACGAGGAACTGCTGGAGCGGCTGCTGTTCGGCTCGGTCAGCGCGTTGCTCGACGAGTACTTCGAGTCGCCGCAGATCAAGGGGTGGCTTGCGAGCGCCTGGGACGCCGGCGACCCAGATGCGCCGGGCAGCCTGCTCTCCGCGATCTACCCCACCGTCAGCGCCTTCACCGCCGACGAGAACGTCGGCATCGTCGTCGGCGGCATGGGCGGCATCACCCAGGCGATGGCACGCGCCTGCGAGACCGCCGGGGTTGAGATCCACACTAGGGCCGAGGTGGCCGGCATCCTGGTCGAAGGCGACCGGGCGACCGGCATCGAGCTGGCGAACGGCGAGCGGATCAGCGCGCGGATAGTCGTCTCCAACGCCGACCCGAAGCGCACGTTCCTGACGCTAACGCCGGAAGATGCCCTGCCGGACGGATTCCGCCGGCGCGTCGAGCGCCTCACCGCTAATGCGGCCTACTTCAAGTTCCACGCCGCGCTGGATGCGCTGCCCGACTTCTCGCGCTACCTCGGCGACGACTACGACCCGCGGACACTCGCCCAGATCAAGATCTGTCCCTCGCTCGACTACTACCGCAAGGCGTGGGACGACGCGTCGCACGGGCGGATCACCGATTCGCCGGTGATGGCGATCCAGATCCCCAGCGTCTACGACCGCACGCTGATCGACGGCGACGGCCACGTGATGTCGATCTGGGTGCAGTACGCCCCGGTGACGCCCGCCGAGGGCAGCTGGGACGAACTGCGCCAGCAGGCCGGCGAGATGCTGATCGACACGATCGGCATCTACGCGCCGAATATCCGCGAGGTGATCCGCGACTGGGTGCTCTTCACACCCCAGGACATCGAGGCGCGCGTCGGGATGACCGACGGCAACATCCGCCACATCGACATGGTGGCAGGGCAGCTCTTCGCCGGGCGGCTCGACTACCGCACGCCGCTCGACGGCCTCTATCTTTGCGGCTCCGGCACCCACCCCGGCGGCGAGGTCACCGGCGCGCCCGGCCACAACGCTGCCCGGGCGATTCTCAGCGAGATCGGCGCGAGTGTGGCGGTGTAGCAACCGCTAGCGGGACCGCCAACGAACAGTTTCGCAGGGGTGGAGCCTTTCTCCACCCGCGACGCCGTCGCCCGTGTTCGCAAACCGTCACTTGCCGACGCTGCTCGGTGAGGCGCCGATGGCGATGCCGGGTGCCTGCGGCACAGACGGAGACGAGCTCCGCCCCTACGGTGGCGAATGGTTCGAGGCACGGCGTTGAGTGGTGATCACGCGCGCCGCTCGTACCGCGTGGCGGTGATGCCGGGGGCGATCTCGCGCTCGCTGACGCGTTGAAAGCCGTGCTTCTCGTAGAGGCAGCGAGCCGGGTGGTTGGCGGTCGCGATCGAGACGGTGATGCGAGAGTAGTCGAACAGCGACTCCAGCAGCGCCGATGCCAACCCGCGGCCGAAGTGCGAGGGCGCGACGACTAGCCGGTCGATGTCGCA
>DATGQR010000250.1:0-9671 GCA_035304105.1 Thermomicrobiales bacterium
TCTGCGCCTCGCTGTCACCGAGGAGCCGGATTCAACCCTCCAGCGTGGCCACGACATCGTCCGCCACCGTCTGGCGCTCCACCCCGTATGCCGCGAAAACGCCGGCCACGACGCCGGTCGGCTCCACCAGAACACCGAGCATCAAATGCGCGGTGCCGACCATGCCGACACCCATGGCCTGTGCCGCCTTGTAGCACTCGGCGATCGCGGTTCTGGCGCGGCCCGTTAGCTGCATTTCATCGCTCACGGGCATCGGCTCGGCGTAGATCGTCCGCATAGTATCGAGAAACCGCTCCCGCGTGACGCCGTGGGCGTCCAGGATCCCGGCCAGCGCCCTGTCACATCGCAGCAACCCCAGGAACAGGTGCTCCGTCCCAATGAAGGTGTGGCCGAACTGTTCGGCTTCCTCATGCGCCATCGACAGTGCTGTGCGGAAGGCAGCCGACGTTGGGATGTCGTACGGATCGTCAGGCATGTCCGCGCTCATCTAGTAGCTCGAGTGATGGGTATGCGCGTGGGGGTCGCGCGTGCCGTCCACGCGCGACGACGACCGCATCCGCTTGCCGACCGTCCCGTCAAACCGCCGGGAGACCAGGATCGCGGCAGCGACCAAGCCGGCGAGAGCCGCGAGCCAGACAAGGACAGGCACCGGTCCCTTCTCCTCTCGTCTTCCGTCACGTCGTCAAACACGGCTGCTCTTGAGTCTAGCATTGAATCGACGACGCGGGTTGCATGATCCGCTCGGGCGCGTGGCCCGGGACGAGCGCTCCGCCCCTTGTGAGGCCGGGCCGGCTGGTTGTACCCTAGCGCCGCAACGACGGCGGCTGAAGGTCGAGGGGCCGGGGGTCGCGCGTCCGCTGAAACGGATCGTCGATGATCACGGTGCAGCGTGCCGGCGAGCGCGCTCGGAGCATCTTCTTCGGCTGGTGGATCGTCACAGCGGGCATCGGGATCCAGTCGCTCACGGCTGCGCTGCTCTCCCACGCCTACGGGGCCTACGTCGTCGTCCTCAGAGACACTTTCGGCTGGAGCTCGACCACCTTCTCAGTCGCCTACTCGATGCAACGCGCCGAGAGCGGCCTGCTCGGCCCAATCCAGGGCTGGATGCTCGACCGCTTCGGGCCACGCGCCGTCATGACCGCCGGGATGGCGCTCTTCGGCGTGGGCTTCATCCTCTTCAGCCGCGTCCAAACGCCGACGCAGTTCTACCTGGCATTCCTGATGATGGCCGTTGGGGTCAGCCTCGGCGGGTTTATGTCGATCACGGCGACGATCGTCAACTGGTTCGAGCGCCGGCGCGGCACGGCGCTGGGCATCATGCAGACCGGCAGCGCCATCGGTGGCCTGCTCCTGCCGATCGTGGCCTGGTCATTGAGCGCCAACGGCTGGCGCGCGACGGCCTTCGCCTCGGGCGTCATCATCCTGGCCGTCGGGCTGCCACTGGCCCAGCTGATGCGCCGCTCGCCGGAGGAGTACGGCTACGAGCCGGACGGCGGGACCATAGCCGTCGCGGACGCACAGCGGCCCCAGGTCGGGCGCGCCACCAGCTTCACGGCGCGCCAGGCGATGCGCACGCGCGTCTTCTGGTTCCTGATCGTCGGTCACAGTCTGGCGGTCATGGTCGTCACCACCGTCTCAGTTCACCTGATCCCATTCCTGACCAGCGAACTGGACCTGGGGCTGGGCACGGCCTCGAGCGTCGTCGCGCTGATGACGGTCACGATGATGACCGGCCAACTGCTCGGCGGCTTCCTGGGTGACCGCTATAGCAAGCGCTGGCTGGCGACGATCGCGACCGCCGGTCACGCTGTGGCGATGCTGCTGCTGGCGACCGCCTCGGGACTGGGCCTGGTGATTGCCGCGGTGATGATCCAGGGCTGGGCGCACGGCTTCCGCGGCGTCCAGATGATGCCCATCCGGGCCGACTACTTCGGTCGGCAGGCCTTCGGCAAGATCATGGGATTCACTTTCATGTTCATGATGTGGGGCGAGGTCGGCGGGCCGGTCGCGATGGGGCTGATTGTCGACAACCTCGGCGCCTACCGGCTGGGCTTCGGGCTGCTTGGCGCGGCCGCCGCGATCGCCGCCGTCTTCTTCGCGCTCTCGCCGCGCCCGGAGACGCCAACCGCCCACGCCACGGCGACGACGCCGCCGGACGCCTGAGACGGCGCGCCCGCGCGTCGGGGCACGGCGCCGCTCGCGAGCCGGATTGGATATGGAGCGAGGGAGCCGGCCAGCTAGTTGAAGGCGCCGATCAACAGCACCCCGAGCAGGCAGGCACCGCAGGCCAGCAGCGCGAAGATCACCGCGATCCCCAGCAGGCAGCCGCCGCTGAGATCGCCGAACAAGTCAAGCAGATCCATGCCTTCCTCCGTCCTCGCACCATCATACGCGCCCCCGGCGATCCGGGACGCGAGTGGCCGCCCCCAAATTTTCCCGCCGTGGCCGGCGTCGGCTAGTCGATATCGAAGAGCTCCTCGAGGAAGTTGCGCCGGCGGCTCTTGCGACGGCCGCGCTCCTGGTCATGCCGCTCATCGCCCCGCTCAAATACGTCGTCATCATCCCAGCGGCGCTCGGCGGCGATGATCTTATCCAGCTCGCCGCGGTCGAGGAAGACGTCGGCGCAGTCGGCGCAGCGGTCGATGACCACGCCGCTCCGCCGCAGGGGCACCATGTCGCCGGAACACTTGGGGCAGTAAAGGGCAGCGTGCATTGCTATTCTCCTTCGAGTGATGAGCTAAGCGCCCGCCGCGGCGTGACAGCCGGGCGAACCTGAGCGATCGGTGTAGTGGGCAGCGACACGCTCCGGTTGCGGCGCAGCGATGCCGCGATCGCGACGGCGAAGATCGCCACGATGACACCCAGCGACGCGACGATCGGGATCGGGTAGATGTCCATCACCAGCATCTTCAGGCCGATGAAGACGAGGATGACGCTCAGCCCATGGCGCAGGTAGTAGAAGCGCCGGATGATGTCGGCCAGCAGGAAGTACATCGACCGCAGGCCCAGCACGGCGAAGACGTTCGAGGTAAGCACCACGAAGGGATCCTGGGAGATCGCGAAGATCGCCGGGATCGAGTCCACCGCGAAGACGACGTCGGTGACGATCACGACCGACATCACCAGGAACAGCGGCGTAGCGATCAGCATGCCATTGCGGCGCAGCAGGAAGCGGTGATCGTGGTACCGGCGCGACACCGGCATCAGGCGCCGCAGCAGGCGCGCCGGGAGCGACTGGTTCATGTCCGCCTCGGCCTCGCCGTGGCGCTCGCGGAAGATCTTGATGCCGGTATAGAGCAGGAACGCGCCGAAGATGTAGAGCACCCAGTGGAAGCGCTCGACCAGCACGCTGCCGGTCAGGATCAACACGGCGCGCAGCACCAGCGCCCCGATGATGCCCCAGAAGAGCACCCGGTGCTGGAAGACGGCCGGCACGGAGAAGGCGGTGAAGATCAGCACGAAGACGAAGATGTTATCAACGGCCAGGGACTTCTCGACGAGATAGCCGGTCAGGAACTGGAGCGCCGGCTCGCCACCGGCGTAGAAGTAGAGCCCCAGATTGAAGAGCAGCGACAGCGTCACCCAGGCCGTGCTCCAGAGCGCGGCTTCCTTCAAGGTGACCGTGTGCGGGGTGCGGTTGAAGACGCCGAGGTCGAGCGCCAGCATGACACCGACGACGGCCAGGAAAAGAACCCAGAACCAAAGGGAGACTTCCATCAGAGAAGCAACCTCATCTCTCGATACGCGGCTTGGCAACAGACACAAAAAAACGAGCCGCTACGACACATCATGTGACGTAGTGGTCTCGCCTCACATCGCTGTTGCTGTACCGGCCAACCGAGAGACGCGCCGCGCCTCCGTACTTGACGATTGACCGAACGCACCGGGCCTGATGCCCGTCGCGTAGGCTACTCCCCACTGTCCGCCGGAGTATACGTGCCCACCGGCACGGGGTCAAGCGCCGCCCGCCATCAGTCGGCAGCCAGCGGCGCCTCGACTCCCACACTCACGGCGCGCTCCAGCAAATCGTGCAGCGCCTGAAGCTCGCGCTCCGACAGGTCGGCCAGGCCAGGCACGGTGTCGAAGATGCTCATCAGGCAGTGCTGGACTTCCTCCCCGGCGGGCGTCAGCAGAATCTGCTTGACGCGCCGGTCGGTCGGCAAGACGCGCCGCTCGACCAGACCCCGCGCCTCCAGGCGATCGACGATGCCCGTGACGTTCGAAGGGTCACACTGCAGCTTCTCGGCGACCTGGTACATCGGCGTCGGCCCGTCGAGCGTGCGGATCAGGCGCGCCTGCGGGCCGGTCAGTTCGTACTCGGCCACGCGGCGATCCAAATGAGCGCGCACGTTCTGATTCAACTGGTGCGCCAGCAGGGCGATCCGGTGCCCGAGCGAGTCCTCCTGGGGACACTCGGTCAGTTCGGGCGTTTGATTCGTGGTTTGCAGTGTCTCGTTCATATCTCAATGATACATGCCAAATGAACATTTGACAACTCCATGATTCTGTGCTTCAATAGTTGAGACGTCAACGAACTGCGAGCGCAGTTCCGATGTCGCAAGGGGGGAAATGGATTCCCCACGAGGCGCGCGGCCACAATCACATTCGCCCGGCGCGCCAGCACATACGATTCGCTACTGGCCGGATGGACCGGCCGGTGTAGTCAGGGGAGAAAGAATGTCTACGTCCGTCAACGAACAAGCCGTCGGAACGACCTGGGCCATCGATTCGGCCCACTCCAACGTCGAGTTCTCGGTCAAGCACATGATGATCTCGACCGTGAAAGGTCAGTTCGGCGAGGTCGAAGGCACCGTCGAGTGGGACGGCCAGAACTTCGAGACCGCGCAGGTCGAGGCGCGCATCGCGACCCAGAGCATCACGACCTTCAACGAAACACGCGACCAGCACCTGCGCACCAACGACTTCTTCAACGCCGAGGAGTTCCCATATATCCACTTCAAGAGCACGAAGATCGAAGTGGAAGACGACGACGAATTCAAGATCCACGGCGATCTGACGATCCGCGACGTCACCAAGCCGGTCGTGCTCGACACCGAGTTCGAAGGCATGGTCGAGAAGGACGCCTTCGGCAAGTCCCGCGCGGCCTTCACCGCCACGACTGAGATCAACCGCAAGGACTTTGGCGTCAACTGGAACCAGGCGCTCGAAGCGGGCGGCTTCATGGTTGGCGACAAGGTCAAGGTCACACTCCACATCGCCATCGTGCGCTAACGACTGACACCCACAACGACCCCATCACCGCGAAGCCGGCCGATCGCCGGCTTCTTTGCATTTCCGGCTCCTCGCGGGGCCTGAGTTTCCTAGCCCGGGATCAGCCCCTCGTCGCCGAGCAGCGCCAGAACCTCGTCGAGGGTGGCGTCTCCCGGCGGCAGGATCGCGTCGGATTGCACCAGTTCGTCGTCGGCAAGCGGGGTGCCCCGATGACGGACGTGCTGGGCCATCTGGTGAAGTAGCGCGCTGAAGTGCGCTTCGTCGCCGGCCTCCAAGTACTCCTGCAGGCGCTCGTCCAGGGCGTTCAGATCCTCGATCAGCGCGTCATCTAGACGATATTGTCCCTCGCCGATAATGCGGACGATCACCGGCGGCCCGCCTCGTCGTCGAGCTGTCGGCGCAGGCGCTCGAGGTCGGCATCGACTTCCGAGAGCGCCAGCTGGCGGTCGAAGCGCGTCCGCGGGTCCTCGACACCTTCGAGCAGCCCCTCATCGAGCATCTGATCGGCGGCCGCGCCGCGGCTGCGCAGCTCCCTGGTGTGCGTCTCGATCCGGCGGATGGTGTAAGCCACATCGCTGGACTCCTCGGTCAGCCCGCCGTAGGCCTCGCTGATGCGCGCCTGAGCCTCGGCCGAGGCGCGCTGCGAGTGCAAGACGTCGCGCCGGGTGCGGAAGGCCTCGATCTTGGCCTCCAACCGGGCCTCGGCTCGCAACAGCTGGGTATGCTCGCGGTCGAGGCTGGCCAGCTCGCGCTCGAACTCGCCCGCCTGGGCCTCGCCCAGACGCTTGCGCTCCAGGGCGACCCGCGCCAGATCGTCGCGGCCGTCGATCAGGTGCTGGCGCGCCTGCGCCTCGAAATCGGCCATGCGTTGCCGGTTGCGGGCGGCGCGCTCCTCCATGCGGCGGCGAGCCTCGGCGACCTCGTCGATGCTGCGGCGCACGTCGTCCAGCAGGCGCAGCTGCTGGCGGTAGGCGGCGTCGAGCTCGGCCTCCGGGCTCGGCTCGGGCCGCGCTGGCTCCGGTGGCGGGACGGGCTGGAAGAGGCTGGTGATGCGCCCCAGCAGCCCGCCGGGTTGGCGGGCCGGTTCTTCGTATTCGCCCCGCCGGGCGCGCTTCTTCGCCTTCTTGTCGCGCTTCTTGCGGCGGTCGCTGGCGGCGTCGAGGACTTCCTCGAGAATATCGAATAAGTCTTCTGGCATGTCGGGATGGCCTCCCGGTGTTGGATTGCGGGATTGCTATTTGGCTGGCCGGATTGCTGGCAATCGACCGTGCTGGAGTCTATCAAACGCCCCGCGCCTCACCGGCGCGGCGGGGATGCCGCTGGCCCTATGGGATATGTCGCGCGGCCTGCCCTGAGGGCCCGCAACCACCTAGTTGTTGCGCCAGATCTCGAAGTTGAGCGCCGTCGCGAAACCAACCCACAGTAGATAGGGAATCAGCAACAGCGCCGCCACCGCGGCCACCGGCCAGAACGCCAGGATCGTGGCGATGATCGCTACCAGCAACAGGATGATGACGATCAGCCCCAGCCCCGGCTGCTGAAGTCCAAAGAACGCTGGCGACCAGGCCGCGTTCAGCGCCAGTTGCACCCCGAATAGGCCAAGCGCGCGCGAGCGGGCGTTGCCCTTGTCGCGGCGGTTCCAGACCATGTACAGCGCGATGCCCATCAACGTGTAGAGCGCGATCCACACCGGGCCAAAGACCGATGAGGGCGGCGCGAACGACGGCGTATCCAGCTTCTTGTAGTAGCTCCCCGTGTCGCCGCTCGTCAGTACGCCGATCAATCCGGCGAGCTGGCAGACCGTCACTGCGGCGATCAGCTTCCCGATCTCGCGAAAGATCGTCGATGTCATGTGTATCCCTCCGGTGCGGGTCGAGGCAATCGAACCAGGGCGCCCCAACCCTACCCGGCCCCCGGCCGCCGACCAGGGCGCGAGGCACGCCGGCGGGTTACAACTTCCATCACGTTCGCATCAGGCGGGCCGGGGAACATCACCCCCGCCGTAGGGACTAGCCGGCACTTCCATTGAGCGATGCGACGGTCCTCTACAGAATCGCACGCCAGACTATGCCCCGATGGCGTTCGAGCCACCGAGAGTCATTGAGCAGGTCAATGAAACTGCCTCAGACCAGGAACGAGGCCGGTTCGTGAAGCGCGGCGCGGAGGGCGCTCCACAGCGTCTGGTACTGGTCCCAGGGCGCGCCTTCGAAGATGCGGATTGTCAACGCGCTGACTCGCTCGACCCCGGCGACCTGGGCGGCGCGGTCACACTGCAGCATCGTGAGGAAATCGACCTCGAACTCGAGCGGCAGCTCTGGCAGGTAGGGCTGCACCTGGTCGCGATTCTCCAGGGCGCGCTGGGCCGCCGCGGTTATCTCCGGCAGGGTCGCCGAGGGCGGCCGGCAGATCGCCGCGTTGCGCCCGACCGCTTCCTTGACCGCGACCGTCTCGATGTTCTCGCCCAGGAAGTAGCGCGCCTCGATGCAGGTCGTCGCGTCGCCGGTCACCATCACGACCGGAATGCCCAGGGAGCCGAGCACGGCGGCGTTGATCCCGGTTTCCCCGTGGGGAATGCCGTTAAGCCGGATCTCGCCGACGACCGCCCCGGCGATTGTGTGCGGGTGGATCGCCCGGGCCGTCTTGGCCATCGCGTGATAGCCGATGAAGATCGCCGCGTCGAAATCGCGCAGATTCGCGCCTTCGAGCTGGCAATGGTCGCGGGCGTTGGCGCTGCCAGTCATCAGGTGCGCCGCCGGGTGCAGGTCCTCGAAGATCAGATTGCGCATCGGTCCGTGGCCGTCCGCCACCAGGATGTACTCGGCCCCGGCCTGGACCAGCCCCTCGATGGCCGCGTTGGCGTCGTTGGTCATCAGCCTGCGGCCGCGGTCGTACTCCCGCTGGCTGGGCGACATCATGTCCGCGTGCACGACTCCGGTAATGCCTTCGATGTCGACCGACACGTAAACGTTCATCCAGCCCCTCCACCAGTTCATGGCGATCCACACCGCCGGCTCCCCGGCTCGCGTGAGATCGTAGCAGAGGCGCGGATAGGCCCGGCCTACAGTGACGCCGCACCGGTTTGGGCCGCTACCGGGGCACTGCGACATGTGACCATCCACCACTCCTTGACTTATTAGAGGTGAGCGAACAACTTCGTCCAATCGACGCCGGGGGCACATAGACGTGCCAGGCAAACGAAGGTGGGGCCTTATGGCGAACGCGTACGCGTTTCAGAATAGCTGGCAGCACGCCTATCAGCGGCTGCGATCGCTCGAAGGGATGGCCGACTCTGGTTCGCTGCGCCATCTCGAAGCAACCGGAATAGGCGAGGGGTGGCGCTGCCTGGAAGTCGGCGCTGGCGCCGGCTCGATTGCCCGCTGGATGAGCGAGCGCGTCGGATCGAGCGGGCACGTCCTGGCGACCGACATCAACCCGCGCTTCCTCGAACCCTCTGACGATCCGCCGCTCGAAGTCCGCGAGCATGACATCACCGCGGACCCGCTCCCCGAGGAAGCCTTCGACCTGGTCCACGCGCGCATGGTGCTTGCGCATCTTTCCGACCGCGAGGAGGTCCTCGACCGGCTGGCGGACGCCCTGACGCCGGGCGGCTGGCTGGTCGTCGAGGAGTTGGATTTCGCGCCGATCCAGGCCGCTCCGGAGAACCCCGACGACTGCGCCGCCTGCTTCGACAGGATGATCGCTGCGCACCACGCGGTCATGGAGGCGCGCGGCTTTGATCCCTACTATGGCCGCTGCCTGCTCGACGACCTGCGCCAGCTGGGGCTCGCCGATGTTGAGACGGAAGGACGAGCCGTCGTCTGCCACGGGGGCGGCAACCCCTGGGCGTTGGCGTGGCGCTACACATGCCAGCAGCTGCGCGACGACATGATCGCCACCGGCCTGATCACCCCGGCCGAGCTCGATCTGGTCATCGCCCAGTTGGACGATAGCGAGTTCAGCTTCCTGTCCCAGCTCATCGTGGCGGCCTGGGGACGCAAGGCGACCTAGCGCCCGACAAGCACCTGTCGAGCACACCTGCGGCGTGGAACACTCAGCGCGGCGCCGCAGATAACTGATCGACGAAACGGACTGCCCGATGAAGACACGCCCTTCCGCCCGCATGTTGATCATCGACCCCGAGGACCGCATCCTGCTCTTCCACACTGAGACAATGCCGCTGGATCCGGAGCTGCGGATCGCGCGCTACTGGTACGTGCCCGGCGGCGGTCTGGAGGAGGGCGAGACGTTCGAGGAAGCTCTGCGGCGTGAGCTGTGGGAGGAGGTCGGCATTCGCGAGGCTAAGATCGGGCCGTGCGTCTGGGTACGCGAGCAGGTGCTGATCTTCCCGGAGATGGGTGAGGCGCTGGCCCACGAGCGCTTCTTCCCGGTGCGCGTGCCAGACAACGAGCTGAACTTCGAAAATATGGACGGCATCGAAG
>DATGQR010000251.1:0-4715 GCA_035304105.1 Thermomicrobiales bacterium
GGCGGGGTGCATCTGGTCCAGATCCTGAACACACTGGAAGGCTATCCGATCGGGGCGCTTGGCCAGAACTCGTCCGAGACGATCCACCTGATGGCCGAGGCGATGAAGCTGGCGGTCGTCGACCGCATCGAGTGGGCCGGCAAGCACGATGCGCCGTTCTCGGGCCTCTTCTCTGAGGAATACGCGGCGGCGCGGCGGGCGGAGATCGACCCGCAACGCGCCCGGCCGGTCGAAGGCGAGCGCTACACTCGACCGCTGCCGGAAGGCGCGGTGCGCCCAGGCAGCCCGCAGGACTTCGCCCGCGAGAACACGACGCATTTCGACGTCGTCGACGGTGAGGGCAACGGCGTCTCGATCACCCAGAGCCTGGGTTCGTTTTTCGGTTCCGGTGTAATGGGCGGTGACACCGGCATTACGTTGAACAACTTCAGCCACTTCTTCGACCTCGATCCGGACAGCGCCAACGCGATCGGCCCATCGACGCCACGCATGACGTCGATGGCGCCGACGATCGTCTATCAGGACGGCAAGCCCTTCCTGTTGATCGGCACGCCAGGTGCGTTCGGTATTCTTCAGACGACGGTGCAGATGATCTCCAACGTCCTGGACCACGGCTACAGCGTCCAGGCGGCCATCGAAGCGCCCCGCTTCCGGACCTTCGCGGGCCGGGAGATCGCCATCGAGAGCCGCGTGCCCCAGGAGGTGCGCGACGAGCTGGAGCGCCGCGGCCACGATATCAGGGTGCTGGATGCCTGGTCGCCGGTCGTCGGCGGCGGGCAGGGCATCATGATCGATCCGGAGAGCGGCGCGCTGGGCGGCGGAGCCGACCCGCGGCGCGACGGCTACGCGATCGGCTGGTAAAGGACACAGCAAGGAGGTGGTCCACGGTGAAGAAAATCGCGCTGATCGCCGCCTTGCTACTGTCCTTGCTCATCCCAATTCCGGCTACCGCGCAGGAGGTCGATACCGGCCGGGATGACCAGGTCCTGGTGCGTGTCAACGGCTCAGACAGCGTCGAAGCCGGCGAGGTCATAGACGTGGTCGTGATCGTCAACGGCGACCTCGAGATCGCCGGCGAGGTCAAGAGCACCACGGTGGTAGTCGATGGCGATGTCAGCGTGCTAAACGGCGCGCGAGTGGACGGCGCGCTGGTGGTCGTCGACGGCACGCTGACGCTGCGCGACGGCTCGGTGACCGACGCCGACATCTTCCTCTCCGACTCTTCGACCTGGATTCAAGAGGAGGGCGCGGTCGTCACCGGGGATGTGCGCCAGGGCGACTTCAACTTCCGGCTCAGCGGCTCTGGAGCCTGGCGGCTAGCCCTGTTCAGCTTCGTCCTCTGGCTGGGATCGACGGTGGTGGCGCTGCTGGTCGCGCTGGTCTTCGCGGGAATCGGGGGCCGCCAGCTCTGGGAGAGCGCCCTCAACTTGACGCGCCGTCTCGGGGCGACGGTGTTGACGACGCTGGCCTTCTGGGTGGGGGCCGGGCTGATCATGATCCCGCTGGCGCTCTCCGGCATCGGCTGGGCGCTGATCCCGGTCGTGATCATGACCGGCATCGCGGTCTGGTACCTCGGCTACATCGCGTTCGGCACGCGCATCGGCGCCCTGATGGCCGGCCGCCGCATGGGCGATGTGCCGGACAGGCACCCGTATCTCCAGGCGATCGGCGGAACGTTGCTGCTTCAGCTGGTGCTGTTGCTGGCCATGGCGGGGCTGGTGGCGGGGTTGATCGCAGGCAACCTGGGCGACGGGCTGGGATTGCTTTTCAGCGCGCCGGCGACGATCCTGCTCTTCCTGCTCTGGCTGGCGGGCATCCTGGGCGGTGGCGCGCTGGTGCTCAAGGCAGTCAGCGCCTGGTCCGCCGACTGAACGAGGTACGTTTCTTCCTCAGAATCAGGATCACGCACGGTCTGCCATACTTGAGGTCAAGATTTACGCGGGGTAACATGACTCACCTCGCACGACTTGATCGGAGCATCTGAGATGGCAGAGGTTGCCGAACTGATCGAGGCAATGAGCGATCCCGGCTTCTACCCTCACCAGCCGGAGGATGTGGAAGTGCGGGAAACGACCACCTCGGTGGTGTTTCTCGCTGGCGAACGGGCGTACAAGCTCAAGAAGCCCATCAACCACCCGGACATGAACTACTCGACGCCAGCGCGGCGGCGGCGCATGTGCAACCTGGAGGTCGAGCTCTGCCAGCGCCTCTCGCCCAATCTCTATCACGGCGTCCGCCGCGTAACTTCGCGCCGCGACGGCTTCGCGCTCAATGGCCGCGGCAAAGTGGTCGACTACGTCATCGAGATGGACCGCCTGTCGGACGAGAACAACCTGAGAGCGATGGTCGAGCGCGACGAGGTGAGCGAGGAGCAAATCCGCGAACTGGCTCGCAAGCTGGTCCACTTCCACGAAGACGCCGAGCGGCGGCAGCTGATCAACAGCTTCAGCCGGCCGCACATCATCGCGCGCCAGTGGAACCGGCGGCTGCGGGCCTCAGCCGAATACGTCGGCTCGATCTTCAGCGCGGCGGCGTACCGCGATATCGTCACCTTCGCGAGCTACTTCCTGAGCGACAACCGGGCATTGCTGCAATCCCGGATCGACCAGGGCTACGTTTGCGACGGCCACGGCGAGCTGACCGCCGAGCACATCTTCTTCGAGGACGGCATCCAGATCATCGATTGCGTCGAGTACAACGACCGCATGCGCTACCGCGACATCGCCTTCGATCTGGCAGCGCTGATCCTCAGCTTCGACGCCCTGGGCGTGCCCGATCTCTCCAGTATCCTGGTCGATGAGTACGCGACGCGCAGCGGCCGCAACCTGAGCGACGTGCTCGACTTCTATCTCTGCTTCCGGGCCCACGACCGGGCGCTGACACTGAGCCGCCTGGCGCACATGCCGGACGTGCCGCTGGCCGAGCATCAGGCGCTTGTCAAGCGCGCTAAGCGCTACTACTACCTGGCGCACCGCTACTCGCGAGGCGACCGCCAGCCGCTGATGCTGGTCATGTCGGGCGTCATCGGTGTCGGCAAGTCCAGCCTGGCGTCGGCGCTCTCTGACATTCTGTCGGTCCATCATCTGACGGCGGAAGGCGAGGAAGAGAATTTCGCTGCCGCCGAGCAACCGAACGGCAAGCGCAAGGCCGAAGCGGCGAAGAAAGTCGAGCAAGCCTACGAGGAGTTGCTGGGGAAAGCCGACGAACTACTCGGCCGAGGCCGCTCGGTTGTGCTGGACGCGGCCTTCCACAACAGCCAGTACCGCGTCGCGGCCCGCAGCCTGGCGCGCAAGCACGACGCCGAGTTCCTGGTGATCGAGTGTGACGCCGACGAGGAGATCCTGCGCGAGCGGGTGCGCGAGCAGGCCGCCGATCAAGACGAGCGACCTAACGAGCGCTTGCGCTTGCTCCGCGAGCAACAGAAGGCTTTCCGACCCTCGCGCGAGATCTACAGCAAGGACAAGGTCTACGTGAACACGACCGACAGCCTGGACGATCAGGTCGAAAAGATCCTGGCCGAGCTGTGATGGCGATCAAGCACATCCGCGACGCAGAGCGCGAGATCGAGGAGTGGCGCCCGGGCGTGCGCACCTTGATGTACATTTCGGCCGCGACCGGCGCGGGGCAGTTGACTGTCTTCGAGCAGTGGTGCGATCCCGGCCACGGCGCGCCGGAGCACGTCCACGCCGTTGAGGAGGTCCTGCGCGTCCTGAGCGGCCGGGCGCGCATCTGGGTCGGCTCGGAAGCGGCCGACGTGGGACCGGGCGAAAGCGTCATCATCCCGGCCGGCGCACCCCATGGCTTCATCAACACCGGCGACGACCGCCTGCACACCCAGGCAATCCTGGCCGCGCCGATCTTCGAGGCCGAGTACATTGACCCGCCGCGGACCAGCCGACGCTGGGTTCCCGGCTAGCGACGCGCCCCCTCGCCCACGCCGCGATCCCAATCGACGATGATGACAACGATGGCTTCAGATAGTTCGGGAGGAAAACCGTTGAGCAAGCTGACCGGGCAGTTCAAACTGCGACGCGCTTACGACTCGCCTTCTCCCGATGATGGGCAGCGCATCCTGGTCGATCGCTTCTGGCCGCGCGGAATCTCGAAGGAGCGGGCGCAGCTCGAGCTATGGCTGCGCGATGCCGCGCCGAGCGCCGAACTGTGCCGCTGGTTCGGCCACGACGTCGAGCGCTGGCCGGAATTCCGCGAGCGCTACCGGGCCGAGCTGGACGCGAACCAGGAGGCGCTGGAGCCGCTGCTGGAGGCGGCGCGCCAGGGCGACGTCACACTCGTCTTCGGCGCGCGGGACACCGCGCACAACCAGGCGGTGGTGCTGAAGGAGTACCTCGAGGAGCGGCTGGCTGACGCCGACCCGCGCTGACCGACGGCCTGCCTATCCACGCCTGGCCGCGACGACCTCGCTGATGAGCCAGTCCAACCGCTCGGAGATGGGTCCCCAGTCGTAGCACTGCTCGACCAGCCGGCGGCCGGCGCGCCCGAGGCGCTCCGCCAGCTCCGGCTCGGATAGCAGCAGCTCGACGGCGCTGGCGAACTCATCGCGCCGGTCGGCGACGAGCAGGTGACGTCCGTTCTCAACGGCCAATCCTTCGATCCCGGCGCTGGTGGAGACGACTGGCCGCGCCATCGCCAGCGCTTCGAGGACTTTCAGGCGCGTACCGCTCCCGAAGCGCAGCGGCACGACGACGACCGCGGCG
>DATGQR010000252.1:0-3739 GCA_035304105.1 Thermomicrobiales bacterium
GCCGGACTTCATGTCGCAGGTGCCGCGCCCCCAGATGAAGCCGTCGCGCAACTCGCCGCCGAAGGGATCGACCGTCCAGTCATCGCCGGCCGGGACGGTGTCGATGTGCCCGTTGAGGATCAGCCGCGGCCCCGGCTCCGCGCCCGCGAGCCGGGCGACGACGTTGACCGCACCCGGCCGCCCCTCGACCGCCTCCACCTCGATGCCCTCAGCGCGGCACAGATCCAGCAGCACGTCAGCGCAGGCGCGTGTGTCCGCCGGGGGATTAACCGACGCCGCCCTGACCATCGCCTGGAGCAATTCGACGATCTCTACTGCCTCAACGCGTTCCAGCATCCGCTCGCCTCGCTTTCGTTTCGATGTTTCTAGTATGAATTGCAGGCCGACAAGATGCTGCCTGAATCCGTCGACAAACCGCGCCCGGCCCGCGCCGGGGCCTTGAAGCACAGTGCGTTGTCACAAGATGATGCATATTAGTGCAGACCACTTCAGATTAACGCGATGAAGCTCTAGCCCCACAGGATCGCGACCAGGGATCGCCTCGATCGGCGGTCTCGCGTTGACGTGACGGCCAGCTGACCTCTAATCTCTCATCCACGCACCCAGCCGACAAGCAGCGAGAGGAACCACCCGTGTCTGCGACGATCAGCGCATTGCAGACCGCCGTCAACCAGATCCTTGACGGCCAGCTGGCCGAGTGGCGCAACATCGTTGAAGGCCTCGACGCCGACGCCCTCAACTGGAAGCCGGGCGAGGACACGAACTCGATCGCCGCACTGGTCGCTCACTCGATGGACGCCACCCGCTACCACCTCGCGACCGCCCTGGGCATCGAACTGGACCGCAACCGGGAGGAGAAGTTCGAGCATGCAGCCGCCAGCGCCGCCGACCTCCTGGCCTTGATCGACCGAACCGAGCCCGACATGCGCGCCTACGTTTCCCAGCTCACCGACGACATCCTGCCGGTCGAGCACACCCGCCCGAGCAGCATCACCGGCACCCGCACGCGCAACGGCGCCTACTATCTGCTCCACGCCCTCCAGCACAACCGCGAGCACATCGGCCAGGCAGCCCTCACCCGCCAGCTCTACGAGCAGCAGCGCGGCTGACTGACGCTAATCAATCTGAAAAGCTGGCCGATAACGCGCTCCGCGCCCGTGTTTGACATCTCTTACATACGGACGTACGCTTAGCAGGCAGGCGAGTAAGGAGCGCGCAAAATGGCCGCCACAGTTCACATCTCAGCGTCCCGCGAACTGGTCGCACGCCGCCCGGCAGTGCGCGCCAAGATCGCCCATCTGGAGGAGCGGCTGAACCGCCTCTCTGACGAGGAGCTTGAGGCCGTCCTGAACGGCATCTCACGAGCACTCAAGCCGCCGGAGGCAGAGGGAACACCATCCGCGGCCGCGCTGCTTGGCGAAGAGATCTCCGAAGCGCAGCGGGTCGAGGAAGAAGTAGAGATCCTGATGCGCTCGTTCGAGCGCCGCCGCGAACTGCTGGCCGATACGCTCACGGCCCCCCAGGTCGCGCGCCTGCTCAACACCACGCGCCAGACGCCGCACGACCGAGTCAGGGCTGGCACATTGCTGGCGGTCATGGACCGCGGCGCGCTGCGCTTCCCGCGCTGGCAGTTCGACCCGGAAGGCCCCGACGGCGTCGTTCCCGGTCTGCCCGAGGTAATCCGCGCCCTGGACGTTACCCCGCTCGCGAAAGTCAGCTGGCTTACCCGTCCCAACCCGATGCTCGACGGACGGACACCACTAGAGTGCCTGCGGGAAGGGCAGGTCGAGCGGATAGCACGCCTCGCGAGGAGTGTGGGCGCGGACTGAGGTGGTACGAGTCTCGCCTCCGCCACCTTTCCAGACGCCGCGTCCGCGCTTCATTGAGATCCCGGCCGGCGAGCGGCTGGCCCGCATCTTCGATCCGACCCGCCACGGCACGACAGCCCTAACCTTTCGGCGTAACGGCCCACGCCTGCGCTTCGACCACCATCGCGGCGCGGGCAGCCACCGAGATCCGGCCGATGATCCGGAGCGGGCCGTCTACTACGCTGCCTGGGACGCCGACGTGCGGGTCGCTCTTGCGAGTTGCCTCGTCGAGGTCTTTGGAGATACCGGCATCGTCGCGCCAGGGGACCTCATGCTCGCGCTGCCGACAACTACCCGCCCACTGCGGCTGCTCGATCTCCGTGCCAGCGCGGCGATGCTCGCCGGCACAGTCGCGGCGATCGCAAGCTGCGAGCATCGCCTCGCCCAGCCGTGGTCACGCTACTTCTATGAGGAAACGGGCGTCTTCGGGCCGATTGATGGCCTGCTCTACGCGAACGCGCACAACTCCGGGCCGGCTCTCATGCTCTACGAGCAGGCCGAGGACGCGCTTGCCTGTCCTGAACAGGACGTCATCCGCCTCGACGCCCCAGACCTCCGTCCGGCGATCAATCGCGTTATGATCGATCACAACAACCTCTCATATTGAAGAGCGCGCGAATTGTCGTCGCGTTGACACGTCCCTCTCGGCGTGATACCGTCCCGCGGGCGGCCGAGCGTAGTTTGTCGGTCGTTTCACAATGTCGAGCGCAAGAGCGAGAGGCGCCCCACGGGGATGGTCCGGCCAGGTCGGTTCAGGTGCAGGCAGAGGTGTAGGCGTAGGTGCAGGCCGTAGCCGTTCGGTCGAACGGCAGGCGATCGACGCCGTACCATTGTCTCTTTCCTATGATCCGTATCTGGCTCGTGTGAAGCCATCTCAATAGAAACGTGGGGTATCTTCATGTCCGCGAACGCATCATCCAACGGCAAGCCGCAGATCACCAAGGCCGTGCTGGCCTACTCGGGTGGCCTCGACACCTCGATCATCATCCCCTGGCTCAAGACCAACTACCGCTGTGAGGTCGTCGCCTTCACCGCCGACGTCGGCCAGTACGACGAGCTGACCGGCCTCGAAGAGAAAGCCATCCGCTCCGGTGCGTCCAAGCTCGTCATCGCCGACCTGCGCGAGGAGTTCCTAACCGACTACGCCTTCCCCACGCTGCGCGCCGGAGCGCTCTATGAGCGCAAGTACCTGCTGGGCACCAGCTTCGCGCGGCCGGTCATCGCCAGCCACCAGGTGGCCGTCGCCAAGGCCGAGGGCGCCGACGCGCTGGCCCACGGCTGCACCGGCAAGGGCAACGACCAGGTGCGCTTCGAGTTGACCTACCACGCCCTGGCGCCCGAGATGGAGATCATCGCCCCCTGGCGCGAGTGGAACATCCGCTCCCGCGAGGACGCCCTGGAATACGCCGCCGAGCACATGATCCCGGTCACCGCAACCGCCGAGGCGATCTACTCGCGCGACCGCAACCTGTGGCACTACTCGCACGAGGGCGGCATCCTGGAGGATCCCAGCCAGCCGCCGCCGGAAGACGTCTTCGGCATCACCACCTCGCCGGAGGAGGCCCCCGACGAGCCGCAGATCATCACGATCGGCTTCGAGGAGGGCTGGCCGGTGTCGGTCGACGGCGCCAAGCTCAAGCCCGTCGAAATGGTCGAGACGCTCAACGAGATCGGCGGCAAGCACGGCATCGGCCGGATCGACCTGGTCGAGAACCGCCTGGTCGGCATGAAGAGCCGCGGCGTCTACGAGCAGCCGGCCGCGACGATCCTCTCGACCGCCCATAAGGAACTCGAGTCGATCACGCTTGATCGCGCCACGCTGCACTACAAGGACCTCGTCGCCCAGCGCTACGCCGAGCTGGTCTACGACG
>DATGQR010000253.1:0-3925 GCA_035304105.1 Thermomicrobiales bacterium
ATCGTCGGGCTGGTGATGGCCGAGCCGGACATGGGCACGTCGATGGTGCTGGCGACGATCGGGATCGCGATGTTCATCGTGGCCGGGGCGCGGGTGATCCACGCCGTGAGCCTGTTGACGGCAGGGGGCATCATGTTCCTCCTGCTGGCGATCTCGGCGGAGTACCGTCGCGAGCGCGTGCTGGCCTTCCTCGATCCCGAGAACAACACCAGCGACACCGGCTGGCACCTGCTCCAGGCGCGCCTGGCGCTGGGCGATGGGGGCCTGTTCGGGGTAGGGCTGGGCTCGAGCCGCCAGAAGTTCACCTGGCTGCCGGCGCCGCACAACGACGCCATCTTTGCGGTGATCGGCGAGGAGCTGGGCTTGATCGGCGCGGGGCTGGTGCTGCTGCTGTTCGGGCTGCTCGGCTACCGCGGCTTCAAGATCGCCAGCTCCGCGCCGGATCGCTTCGGGATGCTGGTGGCCGTAGGTGGCTCGACCTGGGTGATCTTTCAGGCGGTCTTCAATATCGGCGGCGTGACCTCGGTGATGCCCTTCACCGGCATCACCCTGCCGTTCGTCTCCTATGGCGGCTCGTCGATCGTGGTCACGCTGGCGGCGATGGGGCTGGTCCTCAACGTGTCGCGCCAGACTGTGCCAGCCGTCGCGCGCGGGCCAGCGCGAACGGCTGCCGAGTCGCCGGTGTCGGATGTGCTGGCTGGCGCCCGGCTAGGGCAGTACGCCGAGCCGGTCGTCAACGTCGACGGGTTCCAGGCGGTCCGCGAGCGTGAGCCGGCCGGTCCCGTCTACCGCGATTGGCCGGAGTGGTGAGCACGGCCCTAGGCCGAGACGACGCCCTGCGGCTGCCGGACCCGCCGGCGCGGATCCACTTCGTCGGCATCGGCGGGATCGGCGTCAGCGGCCTGGCGCGGATGCTGCGCGAGCGCGGCTATCAAGTTAGCGGCTCCGACATGGTGGCCTCGCCGGTGACCGCGGAGTTGGAGGCCGAGGGCATCGAGGTACGCATTGGCCACGCCGCCGCGCACGTGGCCGGCGCCGATTTCGTGGTGATGACCGCCGCGGCGAAGGCCGACAACCCGGAGTTGGTCGCAGCCCGGGAGCAGGGCATTCCGGCCGTCAAGCGCGCCGCCGTGCTGGGACTGCTGGCCCGCGATTACCGCACGCTGGCGGTCGCGGGCGCGCACGGGAAGTCGACGACCTCCGGGATGGCCGCCGTTGCGCTCGACCGGGCGGGCTTGTCACCTGGCTTCGCCGTCGGGGCGGTCGTGCCGCAACTGGGCACGAATGCGCGCAACGGGGATGGGGAGTACTTCGTTGTTGAGGCGGACGAGTACGACTACTCCTTCCTCCAGCTGGAGCC
Source organism: Thermomicrobiales bacterium (assembly GCA_035304105.1). Classification (GTDB taxonomy): domain Bacteria; phylum Chloroflexota; class Chloroflexia; order Thermomicrobiales; family CFX8; genus JAUIIK01. The sequence continues at coordinate 1,361 of DATGQR010000253.1, forward strand.
CGACGTCGCGATCATCACCAACATCGAACACGATCACCCCGATCTCTTCCCCGATTTCGAAGCCATCCTCGACGCGTTCGCCCGTTTCGCGCGGCGGCTGCGACCGGGCGGGACGCTGGTTGTGGCCGCCGGCGATCCCGGCTGCCGGCGGCTGCTCGCGGAGCTGGATGATGATTTCAGCGGGCGGATCGTCACCTTCGGGACGGAGTCCGGCGACTGGCGGCTCGGGGAAGATGTGCTGGTCTCCGGGCCGGGTGAACGTACGTTCGAGTTGCCGCTCGTTGTTCCAGGCAGGCACAATCGGCTCAATGTCCTGGCGGTGCTGGCGTCGGCTGACGGTTTGGGAATCGAGCCGGATCGCCTGCTCCAGGGCTTGTCGGAGTTTTCTGGTGTGGGGCGGCGCTTCGAGATCTTGCGGGAGGACGCGGACCTCGTCGTCGTCAACGACTACGCACACCATCCTACCGAGATCGCCGCGACAATCGCCGCCGCGCGCGAACGGTATGACGATCGAAGGCTGCTCGTGATCTTCCAGCCGCACACCTACAGCCGCACCAGGGTCCTGCTCGATGATTTCGCCGGGGCGCTCGACGGCGCGGACGAGGTCGTGCTGGCCGAGGTCTACGCAGCGCGGGAGACCGACGACCTGGGCGTCTCGGCGGCTTCGATCGCTGCGCGGATGGCTGTGCCGGTCGAAACGGCCGCGACACCTGAGGAAGCGGCCCGCGTCGCGGTCGAGCGGTTGCGCCCCGGCGACGTGGCGCTGGTGCTCGGGGCGGGCGACATCTACCGTGCGGCGGAGCAATTGAGTGGGGGAGCCTGATGGCGGCGAGACGGGCCGGGGCTGTCCCGGCAATTGAGGTCAGCGACGGGCCGGTCACGCTCTCGATCCAGCGCGACGCCCGAACCGATCTCATCAGCACCTTCCGGGTGGGTGGCCCGGCCGATTTCCTGGTGCGGGTCGGGACTGCTGACGAGGTCGCGCTGGCGCTGCGCTGGGCGGCCGAGGAGGGCTTGCCGGTGACGGTGTTCGGCGGCGGCTCGAACATGCTGGTCGCCGACCGTGGTATCCGTGGCCTGGTGGTCGTCGTCCGGCGCCCGGGGCGCGATCTGGCGCTGGAGGTGCTGGATGAGTCGCCGGAGCGGGCGCGCATCAGGGTGCCGGCCGCCGCGCCGCTGACCTGGCTGGGGCGCGAGGCTTCGAACCGAGGGTTGGCGGGGCTGACCTGGGCCGTCGGTCTGCCCGGGAACGTCGGTGGCGCGACGGTGAATAACGCCGGCGCGCACGGCGGCGAGATGAAGGACCACCTGGTGAGCCTGCGGCTGATCGACGCCAGCGGCGAGCTCGTCGAGCGCGACCGTGACTGGCTTGCCCCGGAGTATCGCCGCACGCGAATGAAGGCGGCCGGGAATCCGCGCGGCGAGGTCGTGATTGACGTGACGCTGGAGCTCGAGCGCGCCGACGCCGCGGAACTGGCCCGCGAGGCCGAAGCGCACGCCGACTACCGCCACGCGACCCAGCCGACTGGCAAATGCGCCGGCTCGATCTTCAAGAACCCGCCCGGCACTTACTCCGGCCTGGTGATCGAGCAGGCCGGCCTGAAGGGGCTCCGCGTCGGCGGGGCCGAGGTGTCCCCGAAGCATGCCAACTTCATTGTCAATGAGGACGGCGCGACCGCGGCGGATATCGTCGCGCTGATCGAGCTAGTGCAGCAGCGCATCCGTGAGGAGACGGGCATCGAGCTTGAGACCGAGATCGAGCGCGTAGGGGAGTGGACCTGATGTCTGACGGGGGTAGCGGTCGGAGACTGAGAGTTGGCGTCATATTTGGTGGCCGCTCTGCCGAGCACGACGTCTCGCTGCGCTCGGCGCTGACGATTATGGGGGCGCTCAGCGAGGCCGGACACGACGTGGTGCCGATCGGTATCACCCGCGAGGGGCAGTGGCTTCTGTCAGGCGACCCGATGGCCGAGCTGCAGGCCGGATCGCCGCTCTTTACGCTCGAATCCGGCCAGCCCCGCGAGCATGGGCAAATCGAGGAAGCAGTCGAGACGCTCTCGTTGAGCGCGCGCCAGGCATCGTCCGGGCTGGTACCGGCCAACGGCTGGGCCGGGCAGATTGACGTCATCTTCCCGGCGCTGCACGGCCCGATGGGCGAGGACGGCACGATTCAGGGGTTGTTCGAGTTGGCCGGAACGCCCTACGTCGGAGCGGGGGTGCTGGCTTCCTCGCTGGCCATGGACAAGGCCATGTGCAAGCAGGTCCTGGCTCAGGCCGGGATCCCCCAGACACCCTGGGTCGCGACGCGCCGGGGTGACTGGAAAGCCCGCCCGGACGAGGTGCTGGAGGTCATCGAGCGCGAGCTTGACTACCCCATGTTCGTCAAGCCGGCCAATCTCGGATCGAGCATCGGGATCTCCAAGGCGCGCGACCGGGAGGGCTTGATCCGCGCGCTCGACGAGGCCAGCCGCCACGACCGCCGGCTGGTCGTCGAGCAGGGCGTCGACGCCCGCGAATTCGAGGTGTCGGTGCTGGGGAATGACGAGCCGATTGCCTCGATCGTCG
>DATGQR010000254.1:0-3109 GCA_035304105.1 Thermomicrobiales bacterium
CCCGGACTGGATGTGCTCGATGTCGAAGCGCTGCTCACCGCGGTCGAGCAGCCAGCAGCGAACGACAAAGGACTGGTGACGTTTCGCCATTCGCGGCCCCCTCTCGCCTGGTGTGCGCTTGCCTTCGCGGCTGCATCGATGGAGCCAGCATGACGTGCGGGCGTTTCGCGAGCGTTACAGTTTTTCGGGGTCAGGAAGGGGATGGCGCGTTACGCATACGTAGCCCGGCCTAGCCTGACCGGGCGTCGTCTCTTGTGAGGTGAGCCGCGATCTCCTGGCGTGATGCCAGTCTCAGCTTGCGGAGGATGTTGCCGACGTGGGTGTCGATGGTGCGCACTGCCAGCCCGAGCTGGGCGGCAATCTCGCGGTTGGTGAGTCCACGGGCGACCAACCGCGCAACGTCCATCTCGCGCTGGCTCAGGCCCTCCAGCGCCGCGCCTGATGGCTCGTCCGGCGTCAGGTCGAGCGAGGCTGCCAGCGCGCTCAGCTCATCGAGCGTCATGCTGGCGCCGCGCGCCCAGGCCGCCACGAACGCGTCTTCCGGGAGCCGGGTGCGAGCCGCCGCGAGAGCCTGGTCATAGTCGGCGCGCACCGTGGGCACGAGGGCGATGCCGATCTCGTCGCGCAGTCGAGCTTCGGCGGCGAAGAGTTGCGCGGCGCGCTCGGGCCGGCCATAGCACGCGTCCAGCGCGGCGAGGCTGCCGATGACGCCGAGCAACGCTTCGTCATAGCCGAGCTCGTCGAACAGCTTCAGCGCTTCCAGCAGATAGTCGAGCGCCTGTTGGGGCCTGCCCTGGGCGCGGGCGATGTCGCCGAGATTGGCGAGCAGATAAGCGACGCCGTGGGTGGCCTGCAGCTCCCGGAAGATCGCCAGGCCCTCCTCAAAGCGCGCCGACGCCTCGTCGAGCAGGCCCTGGGCGCGGAGGGCTTCGCCGAGGTTGTTGAGGGTGATCGCGATGCTGTGGGTATCGCCGACCTGCCGGGTATAGCGCAGTGCCTCGGCGAGATAGGTGGAGGAGCGCGCCGCGTCGCCGGCCGCGTAGGTCAACTCGCCGAGCGTGCCGAGCGCCAGGCTCGTGCCGCGCAGGTCGTCGGTCTGCCGGAACAGATCTAGCGACTCCTCGGCCAGCTCGATGGCCCGGTCGCTGGCGTCGCGCATCCGGAGCAGGGCGGCCAGGTAGTTCAGGGCATAGGCCTGGTCGCGCGGGCTGCCGTGCTGGCGCTGGAGGGCGAGGCACTCTTCGAGATAGCGCTCGGCGACGGCGGCGCTGCCCTGCAGGCGCGCGAGGTTGCCGGCGGCTTGCAAGGCTTTGGCTCGCAGGGCGGGCTCGATCGCCACACTTCCCGCCGCGCTCGCCAGCCCGCTTTCCAGCCAGCGACGCCCCTCGATGACGTAGCCCCGAATCCACCACATGCGCACGACCGCGCTGGCGATCCGAAGCTGTCGGGCGACGTCGCCGCCGCGCTCCGACCAGGCCAGCGCGGCGCGCAGGTTGTCCAGGTCGCGCTCCAGCCGCTCCAGCCAGCGCTCCTGCTCGCCCGCCAGCAGGCCCCGCTCCGCCGCCTCCGCCAGCGCCAGGAAATAATCGGCGTGGCGCTGCCCGATGGTGTCTTTCGGATCCTGCTCCGCGCGCCGCTCGGCGGCGTACTGCCGCACCGTCTCCAGCAGGCGGTAGCGGGCCTCGTCCGCGCCGGCATGGGCTTCGACCAGCGACTTGTCGACCAGCCCGGCCAGCAGCCCCAGGACGTCGCGGCGTTCGACGCCGTCGCCAGCGCAGATCGCCTCGGCCGCATCCAGTGTCCAGCCGCCAGCGAAGACGCTCAGGCGCGCCAGCAGCAGTTGCCCCGGGCGTTCAAGCAGGCCAAAGCTCCAGTCGAGGGTGGCACGCAGGGTCTGCTGGCGTGGCTCGGCGGTGCGGCCCCCACCGGTCAGGATCTGGAGCGGATCGCTCAGCCGCTCGGCCAGCTGGCCGAGCGAGAACATCGCGACCCGGGCAGCGGCCAGCTCGATGGCCAGCGGCAGACCGTCGAGCCGCCGGCAGATGGTGGCGACCGCCTCGGCGTTGTCTGCGCTCAGCTCGAAATCCAGTCGGATGTAGCGCGCGCGGTCACAGAAGAGCTGCACTGCCTCGCTGGAGATGATCTCGTCCAGACTGAGCGCTCCCGGGATTGGTGTCGCCAGCGTTGGAACCCGCAGGACGACCTCCCCGGCGACGCGGAGTGGCTCGCGGCTGGTCGCCAGGACGCGCAGCCGGGGGCAGTCCTGAAGCAGGGCCTGCGCCAGCCGCGCGCAGATGTCGATCAGGTGCTCGCAGTTGTCGAGCACGAGCAGCAACTCGCGGTCACCGATGGCCGCGACGATCGCCGCGGACTCGTCGAGCGCTCCATCGAGCCGGAGCTGGAGCGTGCCGGCAACCGCGCGGGGCACGGCCTCCGCCGTGCCGAGTGAGCTGAGGTCGACCAGCCACGCGCCGTCGGGGTAGCTGCCGGCCAGGCTCTGGGCGACGACGGTCGCCAGGCGCGTCTTGCCGCTGCCGCCGGCGCCGGTCAACGTGACCAGGCGGGCTTTCTCCAGTGCAGCGCGCGTCTCGGAGACTTGTTGCTCGCGCCCGATGAAGCGAGTCAGCGGCGTCCGGATGTTCGTCGGGGGAGTTGAGGGCGGCGACTCCTGGCGCTCGGCGGGCGGCGGCCCGCGGCGGGCCAGGATCTGGCCGTAGACGCGCTGCGCCTCCTCGTCCGGGGCCGCGTCGAGTTCGCGCTCCAGGGCGTCGCGCAAATGCTGGTAGAGCTTGAGCGCGCGGTGGCGCTGGCCCGCGCGCGCATAGGCGTCCATCAGGCGGGTGGCGGCCAGCTCGTGGGTCGGGTCGGCGGCGATGACGCGCTCGAGCGCGGCGATCGCCGCCGGCAGGTCGGCGCGTTCTTCGAGGACTGCGGCATAGCTGGTCAGCAGGTTGAGGTAGCTATCGTGCAGGCGCTCGCGGCGGCTGACCGTCCAATCCTCGTAGCGGTCGCCCGGCAGCAACTCGCCGCCGTAGAGTGCCAGCGCCGCTGCGTAGTCGTCGATGTCCTGAGATTGCCGGGCGATTTCGGCGGCGCGCTCGAAGGCGTC
>DATGQR010000255.1:0-5155 GCA_035304105.1 Thermomicrobiales bacterium
GATGGGTGGCGACGGCGATACGCCGCAGGCAGCCGCGATCTTCCCCGGCGTCAGCCTGCAGGTCGCCGGGACGTCGGTGGCGCGCTACATCTTCGACACGAGCGACTGGGAGAACAGCCGCTGGATCGTGCCGCTGGGCAGCTCGGGACACCCGGGCAGCGACCACTACGCCGACCAGGCCGAACGCTGGTCCAACGTCGACTACATCCCGATGCACTACGCCTGGGAGAAGGTCGAAGCCGAGGCCGCGACGCACCAGCAGCTCCGACCGAGCTGAGCGTCGCCTCAGCCCCGGTCCCGCCGCCTAGCCGGGGGATCGTCATGGAGCACCTGGGTGGAGATCCCGTTGTTGGATGTCACAGCCAGGAACGCGTCGACGACGTCCGGCGCGAACTGGGTGCCGCGCTGGGCGGCAATCTCCTCCAGCGCCTGCTCGATCGGCCAGGCCGGTTTGTATGGCCGCCGGTGGATCAGCGCGTCGAAGACGTCAGTCACGGCGACGATGCAGGCCTCGATCGGGATCTCGCCGCTGCCGCGACCGTGAGGATACCCCCGGCCGTCCCAGCGCTCGTGATGGGAGAGCGCGATCTCGCGGGCCAGCGAGAGCAGCGGGTTATCGGTGCCGTCCAGTAGCTTCGCGCCGATCGTCGTGTGGGTCTTCATCAGCTCCCACTCTTCGGGGTCGAGCTTGCCGGGCTTGAGCAGGATCGCGTCGGGGATGCCGATCTTGCCCACGTCGTGCAGCGGGGCGGCCTGCTCGATCAGGTCGACCGACTGATCGGGCAAGCCCAGCTCCTGGGCGACGAGCCTCGACAGGCGTCCGACGCGGCTGGTGTGCTGGCCGGTGGCATCGTCGCGAAATTCGGCGGCCAGCGCCAGACGGGTCAGGATCTCGCCGTGAGCCGCCTCCAGCTCGGCGGTGCGCTGGCGCACCAGGCCTTCCAAGTGCACGTTGGTGCGCTGCAAGCCAATGTGGAGCGAGCGCGTCTGGAGCAGATTACGAACCCGTAGCCGCACCTCGACGTGGTCGAAGGGCTTGGTCAGGAAGTCGGACGCGCCGCCGTTGAGCGCCCGGCGCTTGACCTCCGGCGTGGCGTCGGCCGTGATGACCAGGACCGGCAGGTACTCGTCTCGCGGGCGAATGCGGCGCAGATCGTCGAGCACCTGGAAGCCGTCGCGCCGGGGCATGTGGAGGTCCAGCACGATCAAGTCCGGCTCGAACTCGCGGACCACGTCGTGCACGGCCAGGGGGTCGCTCTCGCCGCGAATGGTGGTGTAGCCGGCCCGCTCGAGGATGCTCCTGACCAGCATGACGTTCGCCGGCTGGTCATCGACCACGAGGATCCGCATGTCCGCTAGTCGAGATTCGAGCATATTCTCGAGGCTCCGTTTCCCATGCCCAGGCCGCCCGTCACGGCATCGAGCGGATGCAGCTAGGATCCCGGCGTCTCCGGGGATCTCCGCGCTGCGGCTGTCTCCAGCAACTCAGCGACCTTCGCCACCAGCTCGCGCGGGCTGAACGGCTTGGCCAGATACCCATCGCAGCCAGCCGCACGCGCGCGCTCTTCGTCGGCGCGCATAGCGTGAGCAGTGAGGACCACGATAGGGATATCGGCTGTCTCGGGTGCATCCTTGAGTTCGCGCGTAAGGCTGAGGCCATCCTGTCCAGGCAGGCCGATATCCATCAGGATCAAATCCGGGCGCGTCTCTTCAAGGCAGGCCCGAGCCTCGTCGGCGTCCGCCGCTTCGAGCGTCTGATAGCCGCCGCGCTGTAGTGCCGCGCGCGCCAGCAGCATGTTCGCGGGCTGGTCCTCAACGATCAAGATCGTGGGCACACTCGCTTGGTCACTCACCGGCCGCAGCCTCCCGGCCAGGCTCCAACTGTTCCAGAGTGCGATCCAGCCAGTCAATCAGGTCGACCGCCGCGAAGGTGCCCTTTTGCAGCAGCGCCGTCACGCGGCCGTTGAGCCGGCGCTTGTCCTCGGCGGTGATGTCCTTGGCGGTGATGACCAGGATCGGTGTCTCCTGGGTCGACGGGTCGGCGCGTAGCGCGTCGACCACGTCGAAGCCGCTCACGTCGGGCATCATCAAGTCCAGCAGGATCAGCTCGGGGCGCCGCCTCAGCGCGACGTCGACGCCCTCGGCGCCACCGTACGCCTTATGGATCCGAAAACCCACTGGCTCGAGCATGGCGGTCAGCAAATCAACGCTCGCTGGCTCGTCGTCGACGACCAGCACCTCGACCTGCCGGTAGCGCGCTCGTCGCGTGAACGCGAAGCGGTCTAGCCGTGCCAGCAGCGCCTCGCGCTCGACCGGCTTGACGAAGTAGTCGGTCGCGCCCAGCGCGAAGCCGAGCTCGCGATCCTCGGCAACCGAGGCGATGATGACCGGGATGTCGCGGGTGGTCTCGTCGCGCTTGAGGGCGCGCAGCACCTCCCAGCCGTCGAGCGTCGGCAGGAGAATGTCCAGCGTGATCGCGGCAGGCTGGTGCTCGCGGGCCATCACCAGCGCCTCCTCACCGCTGGTTGCCAGCAGCGCGCGGTACCCCCCGCGGCGCAGGTACAGCGTCAGCAGCTGCGCCGCCCGGGGATCGTCCTCGACCACCAGCACGAGCGGATCCTCGTCCGCCTCGCCCGCTGCCGGCATGCTTGGCACCCCGAATTCCTCCGCCTCCATCGCCGCGGGCAGCTCGTGGTCTGGCAGGAATACGATGAAACGGCTGCCCTTGCCCGGCTCGCTCTCGACCCGGATGTTGCCGCCGTGCAGCTCGACGAAGCGGCGAGTCAGAGCAAGCCCCAGGCCGGTGCCCTCGAAATGTCGGTCGGGGCCTGCGTCGACCTGCTGGAACTCCATGAAAATGCGCTCCTGGTGCTCCGGCGCGATGCCGATGCCGGTGTCGGTGACGGTCACTTCGATGCCGCCATCCAGCCACCGGGCCGCCACGCCGACGCTGCCGCCGTCCGGGGTGAACTTGATCCCGTTGGAGAGCAGATTGTAGAGGATCTGCTTGAACTTGCCGCCGTCCGCCACCACCTCAAGATCGGCCGGCACGTCCATCTCCAGCTTGACTGCCGTGCGATCCGCAAGTGGCCGCAGGGTCGATAGGGCCGCAGCTACCAGCTCGGCCACGTTGACTGCTTCGAGCACCAGCTCCATATGGCCGGCCTCGACTTTGGAGAGATCGAGGATGTCGTTGATCAGCGCCAGCAGGTGACGGCCGCTGCTGTGGATCGTTTCCAGAAACTGGACCGTGGTCGGATCGAAGCCGTCGTCCGGCGAATCGAGCAGCAATTCGGAGAAGCCGATGATCGAGTTGAGCGGCGTACGCAGCTCGTGGCTCATCGTGGCCAGGAACTCGCTCTTGTGGCGGTTCGCAGCGTCCAGCGCGCGGTTCTGCTGCTGAAGCTGCTCGATCAGCCGCGCCCTGGCGAGCGCCTGGGCGGCAGTGTTGGCCACGATCTCGGCCAGCTCGACCTCGACGGCGGAGAAGGCCGCCACCTCGGTGCGCTCGAAGTTGATCACCCCGATCGACGCGCCGTGGCTGCGCAGCGGCACGGCCAACTCCGAGCGCACCTCCGGGCGCAGGCCAACGTAGTCCGGCTCCTCGCGGACGTCGTCGACGACGACGGGCACGCCGGTGTGGAACGCCCGGCCGGTGACGCCGCTCCCGGGCGGGATGCGGTGCGAGCGCCGCGCCTCGGCGTCCGCGCCGCCGGTCGCCACGATCTCCAGGCCGCCGCCCGGCGCCGGCAGCAAGACGCCCCACGACGAGGCCGGGATGAGCTGTGAGACGCGCGCGGCGATGATCTCCGCCACCGTCCGCACCTCGACCGCATCGGCCAGCGCCTCGCTCAGCTCGAGCAACCGCTCGCGGAAACGCCCCTGCCGCTCGACGGATTCGAACAGGCGCCGGTTCTCGAGGCCGACGCCGGCGCGCTGCGCCAGCATCTGCAGGCTCTCCAGGTCCTCATGCAAGAACGCCGTGCGGCGTTCGAGCAAGACGATCAACAGCCCCAGCGGGGTATCATGCCCCACCAGCGGCGCCACCAGCACGGAGCGCACCCTACCGACCGCGGCCGCCAGGCGCTCGAGATTGTCCGACCAGATCTCGCCCGGCGACAGGACCGCCGGGCGCAAATCGCTCCAGGCCCGCGCCAGCGGTTTCTCCGGGTCGTCCAGCGGGATGATTGGATCGTCCACCAGCCCCGGGTAGCGTTCACCGATCGAGCCGAGGTACAGCCGCAGCCGGTTCTCCTCGTGCTGTCCGACCGCCACCAGCCCGACCTTGCCGCCGACGGCGGTCGCCGCCGTCCGCGCGACCCTCCTGAGCGCCGTCTCGTACGACGCCTCGGCAATGTGCTCGGCAAGCTCGTCGTAGGCGCTCCACATCTGCGCCTGCTGGAGCATGCGGCGCAGGCGCCGCGGGGCCGCGAAGCCGAGAAAGTAGGCAACCGCCGAGGCCATCAATAGCATCACAATGACCGCGTTCACCAGCTCGCGCATTGACGGCGCCACCTCCGCGACGCCGAGCAGTAGGAACGCCAGTCCCAGGCACAGCGCGCCGGCGATGATCGCGCGCGCTCTGATGCGCGTCATGCCGAGCCCGCGGCGAGCGACGCCGTACAGCGCGTAGATCCCATAGCCCTGGAAGGCCGCGAATAGGCCAACCACGATGAGCGTCACGGCGAGCGGCAGCGAGTCACGGTAATAGATGACCAGCGCCCACGAGGCGAGTAGCGCCAGATGGGCGGCGATCTGCATGGACTTGGGTATCGGTCGGACATGCGTTACCAGCCGCAGGAACACCAGCGGGTGCGAGACAAGGATCATCACGGCCAGCAGTTCGGCGCCCGGGAAGGTGATATCAAGCACCTCATCGAGGAAGACCGGTGTGAGGCCGAAGGTCAGGATGCCGAAGAGGGCGAGGACTTCAAAGCGGGGAAGGTCGCGGTGCTGAAGGAACTCCCTCAGCGCGAAGAAGAAGATGACGGCGAATATTGCCTGGCTGGCGAGAATAAGCAGATCGCTTTCCACGCATAGCCCTTCGATTAACCGTATACGACGCGCTCGCCTGATCTGCCCGGGATACCCCCACCATCCTTGTAACCTGTGGGGGAAAGCCCGGTAAATGGGACCATAGTCCTATAGCGCTTCG
>DATGQR010000256.1:0-4555 GCA_035304105.1 Thermomicrobiales bacterium
GGTCGCGCGTTCGCTTCGCCGCCGCGGCCGCCCTGCTCGCCTTGCCCTCGCTGCTCGTGCTCATCCCGCTCGGCCTGCTCTTCGTCGCCTGAATTCGGTCCCGCCCGCGCCTCGCCGATATCGCTGCCCGAATTTCGGCGGAGCGGCTCGCCCGGCAGCCCTATAGTGCCTGGTGGAATAGGCTGCGCCGCTTTGGCGTTGGCCCGAATGGTGTTAACCCACAACGATGTGAGGTGCCGTGTCAGTGATTGCCAGTCCCCGCGAGTGTTACCGCGCGCTGCTGGCGCGTGACCCTGCCTACGAAGGACTCTTCTTCGTCGGCGTCAAGACGACCGGCGTCTTCTGTCGGCCGACCTGCCCGGCCCGTAAGCCCCGCTTCGAGAACTGCGAGTTCTTCGAGAGCGCCGCCCAGGCGCTCGAGGCAGCCTACCGGCCCTGCCTGCGCTGCCGGCCGCTGGACCTGCCCGGCGAGTCGCCGCTTCAGGCGCTGCTCGATGAGGTCGAGCGCCACCCCGAGCGGCGCTGGACGGCGGAACACTTCCGCGCGTTGGGCATCGATGAATCGACCGCCCGGCGGCAATTCAAGAAGCGCTTCGGGATGACCTTCGTCGAATACACTCGCATGCGCCGCCTGCGCGAGGCGGCCCGCAAGCTCAATGGAGGTGCGACAGTGATCGACGCCCAGCTCGACGCCGGTTACGAATCCGGCAGCGGCTTCCGGGAGGCCTTCGCGCGGGTCATCGGCGTCGCTCCGGCCAGGGCCGAAGATGCGGCGACGCTGGCCGTCGACTGGCTCGACACCCCGCTCGGCACGATGATCGCCATCGCCGACGACCACGCCCTGCTGCTTCTGGAGTTCGCCGACCGCCCGGAGCTGGAGCGCGAGGTCGAGCGGCTGCGGGGCAAGACCCGGGCGGCGATCCTGCCCGGCCGCAACGCGCCGATCGAGAGCATCGAAGCAGAGCTGGCCGACTACTTCGCCGGACGCTTCAAGCCCTTCATGACCCCGCTCCGGCCGCTCGGCACCTCTTTCCAGCAGCAGGTCTGGGAGGCGCTGCGCCAGATCCCGCCCGGCGAGACACGCAGCTACTCGGAGGTTGCGGCTGCCATCGACCGGCCCGCGGCGGTGCGGGCCGTGGCCCGGGCGAATGCGACCAACCCGATCGCGGTCGTCGTGCCCTGCCACCGGGTGATCGGCAAGGATGGCGATCTGACCGGCTACGGCGGTGGGCTGGCGCGCAAGCGCTGGCTGCTGCGTCACGAATCCAAAGGAGCATGAGCGTGGAGCGACAGAGACAGTACGCCGAGACCTTCCGAAGCCTGCACGTCCCTGGCGAGCCGTTGATCCTGTTCAACATCTGGGACCCGGGCAGCGCGAAGGTGGTGGCCGGCGAGGGGGCGAAGGCGGTCGCCACCGGCAGCTGGGCGGTCGCGGCCGCCTTCGGCTACGCCGATGGCCAGAACCTGCCCTTCGATCTGGCCGTCGACAACCTGCGGAGGATCGTCGCGACCGTCGACCTGCCGGTCAGCATCGATCTGGAGTCGGGCTACGGCGACAGCCTGGATGACCTGCGGACGTCCGTCGCCGCCGTCATCGAAGCCGGCGCGGTGGGGATCAACATCGAGGATCTAAACCACTCCGTCGGCGCGCTCTACGGCGTCGACGAGCAGGCCGGGCGCATCGCCGCCGTCCGCGCGGCCGCCGACGAGCTTGGCCTGCCGCTGTTCATCAATGCCCGTACCGACACCTTCTTCCGCGGCGACCCGCCCGAGCGCCACCCCGAGCTGCTGGACAGCGCTCTGGAGCGCGCCAACGCCTACGCCGCGGCCGGCGCCGACGGCCTGTTCGTCCCGGGCCTGCTCCGGGAGGACCTGCTGGAGCGCATCTGCCGCGAGTCGCCGCTGCCGGTCAACGTCATGATCCTGCCGCCCGCCCCGCCGCCGCAGCGCCTTGCGGTGCTTGGCGTCGCCCGCATCAGCTACGGCCCCGGCCCCTACGCCCAGGCCATGGGCGCCTTACGTGACGCCGCCGCCCAGGCCCTCACCCCCGGCCCCACCCCCGTCATCACCGACTGGCGCCTGCTGACCGGTGGGGAGTGACAGCGATTTCCGGCAGTGCTCGTCCGATTTAGGAGTGGCGTTCCTACCGCCGATCAAGAGATTGTGCGATAATTAGCACTAGTCTACGAACAATTCCTGCGACTGAAGTGGTCAGCCAGTCGAGGGACTCCAATGGCGGCGAAGCCGGAAGCAATCGCGCGCGAGAAAATTGACAAGCTGCTCGAAGCAGCGGGTTGGGCGGTGCAGGACAGAGGCCAGATGAATCTCTGGGCCAGCCGCGGTGTCGCCGTGCGCGAAGTGCAGCTCGGGAAAGACGCTGCGGACTATATGCTCTTCGTCGACCAGCAGGCAGTCGGCGTCGTCGAAGCCAAGCCCGAGGGTATGACGCTGACCGGCGTCGAGCTGCAATCCGCCAAGTACAGCAGTGGCGTGCCGGACTTCTTCAACACCCCGGTGCGGCCGCTGCCCTTCCTGTACGAGAGCACCGGCATCGAGACGCGCTTCACCAACCTGCTCGATCCGGAGCCGCGCAGCCGCCGGGTGTTCAGCTTCCACCGGCCCGAGACGCTGGCCGAGTGGCTGGGGCTGCAGCCGTCCCTCGGGACTGCCGGCGGGCGGCTGGCTGCTGAGACTGGCCCGGCCTATGACGCCGGTCACCGTGCCACGCTGCGCAGGCGGCTGCGCGAGATGCCGCCGCTGATCGAGGACGGCCTCTGGCCGGCGCAGGCTGAGGCGGTCAAGAACCTGGAGCGCTCGCTGGCCGAGGACCGGCCGCGCGCCCTGATCCAGATGGCAACCGGCAGCGGCAAGACCTTCACGGCGATCACCTCGATCTACCGGTTGATCAAGTTCGGCGGCGCGCGGCGCGTGCTCTTCCTGGTCGACCGCGCCAACCTGGGGCGCCAGGCGTACCGGGAGTTCCAGGCCTACACGACGCCGGACGACGGCCGGAAATTCACTGAGCTCTACAACGTCCAGTTGATGACCTCGAACAAGATCGACCCGGTCGCGCGCGTCTGCATCACGACGATCCAGCGGCTCTACTCGATGCTCCAGGGCGATGAGTTAGCGCCTGAAGACGAAGAAGGCTCGATGTTCGACACGGCTGCCGGTCCTGCAGATCGTCAGCCCGCGCCGGTCGAGTACAACCCGGCCGTGCCGATCGAGACGTTCGACGTCATCTTCACCGACGAGTGCCATCGCTCGATCTACAACCTCTGGCGACAGGTGTTGGAGTATTTCGACGCCTACCTGATCGGCCTGACGGCCACGCCCTCGAAGCAGACGATCGGTTTTTTCAATAGCAACCTGGTGATGGAATACGGCCACCACGATGCCGTGATCGATGGCGTCAACGTCGGCTACACGATCTACCGCATCAGGACGAAGATCACCGAACAGGGCTCGACCATCGAAGCGGGCTACTACGTTGACCGGCGCGACCGGCTGACCCGCGCTCAGCGCTGGGAGCTGCTGGACGAAGACCTCGAATACTCCGGCAGCCAGGTCGACCGCGATGTCGTCGCGATGGACCAGATTCGCACGGTCATCCGGACGTTCAAGGAGAAGTTGTTCACCGAGATCTTCCCCGGCCGTAGTGAGGTGCCGAAGACGCTGATCTTCGCCAAGGACGACAGCCACGCCGATGACATCGTCCAGATCGTCCGCGAGGAGTTCGGCAAGGGCAACGAGTTCGCTCAGAAGATCACCTACCGGACGACCGGCGCGAAGCCGGAGGAGCTGCTCCAGGAGTTCCGCAACAGCTACTACCCGCGTATCGTCGTGACCGTCGACATGATCGCGACCGGCACCGACATCAAGCCGCTCGAAGCGGTGATGTTCATGCGCAACGTCAAGAGTCGCAACTTCTTCGAGCAGATGAAGGGGCGCGGCGTGCGCGTGATCAACGACGACGACCTGCGGGCCGTCTCGCCCGACGCGCCGCCCAAGACCGGCTTCGTGATCATCGACTGCGTCGGCGTGACCGAGCAGCAGCTGAGCGACTCGCCGCCGCTGGAGAAGAAGCCGGGCATCAGCTTCCAGAGCCTCTTGAACGCCGTCGCCTACGGCAGCGTTGACCCGGAAGTGCTGTCTTCGACGGCTGCCCGGCTAGCACGGCTCGACAAGCGCCTCAGCGCGCCCGACCGCGAGAAGCTCGCCGCGGCCGGTAACGGGCTGACGCTCAAAGACATCGCGCGCGGCATCGTCGATGCGCTGGACCCGGATCGCCAGATGGAGCGCGCTCGGGAGATTGCCGGCGGCGCGGAGCCGAGCGGCGAGCAGCTCGCCCGGGCGAAGGCGGAGCTGCTGCAGACGGCGGCCATGCCGCTGGCAAGCAACCCGGAGCTGCGCAATACGATTCTGGAGGTCCACAAGCGCTTCGAGCAGACGATCGACACGATCTCGCAGGATGAGGTGCTGGAGGCAGGCTTCCGGGCGGACGAGGCCGACTGGGCGACGGAGCTGATCCAGTCGTGGCGCGAGTTCATCGAAG
>DATGQR010000257.1:0-8695 GCA_035304105.1 Thermomicrobiales bacterium
CGGCCCCTGGTGTCCCAGATCGCCCGGCTCGACGTCTGGAAGGATCCCTGGGGCGTCATCGACGCCTACCGGCTGATCAAGCAGGAGATCCCGACCGTCCAGCTGGCGCTGCTGGGCGTCATCGAGGCACAGGACGACCCGGAGGCGCTGGGCGTCTACGAGAGCGTCAGGAACTACGCCGGCGAGGACCCCGATGTCCATATCTACATCGACCCGGAGGTCATCGACCAGGAGGAGGTCGCGGCCGTCCAGACGCTCTCCCAGGTGGTGTTCCAGAAGAGCCTTCGCGAGGGTTTCGGCTTGTCGGTCACCGAGGCGCTCTGGAAGGCCACGCCGGTGATCGGCGGTCGGGCTGGCGGTATTCCCTTGCAGATTCAGCCTGGCGTCGGCGGCTTCCTCGTCGACACGCCGGAGGAGGCTGCCAGGCACGCCCTCGGCATCTTCAACGATCCCCCCGAGGCGCGCGTCATCGCCGCTCGCGGCCGCGACCACGTCCGCCAGAATTTCCTCATCACGCGCCTGATCGCCGAGGAGCTGCAGCTCTACCGCGCCGTCTTGGGTGAGTAGCTCGGGCGCGGTTCCCCGGCTCGGCGAGGGGCTGAAGCGCAGCGCTTGACACGTAAGCATTTGCTTACTTATACTCCGGCGCATGAGTGCCAATGATGTGTTCCAGGCTATCGCGCACCCGGCCCGGCGGCAGATTCTCGACCGGCTGCTGTCCGGCGAGGCCACCGTCGGCGAGCTGGCCGAGCCGTTCGACATCAGCCGCCCGGCCGTCTCCCAGCACCTGCGCGTGCTGCGCGATGCCGGCCTGGTGACCGAGCGTCGCGAGGGGCGCCAGCGCTACTACCGGATCGAGCCCGAGCCGCTCGAGGAGGTGCGCGCCTGGCTCGCCAGCTACGACCAGTTCTGGCAGGACCGCCTGGCATCGCTCGGCCGGTTCCTGGCCGACCGTGACGCGGCAGAGGAGCGCAGCGATGACCGTGCCTGACGCTATCACACACGAAGTGATCTACCCGCAGCCGATCGAGAAGGTCTGGGCGGCGCTGACCGACGCCGACCAGCTCGCCGCCTGGCTGATGGACACCGACTTCGTCCCGCGCCAGGGCCAGACTTTCACTTTCTTCGAACACGAGCCCTGGCCCGACGGCCAGTTCATTGACGTCCAGTGCCGCGTCGTCGCTTGCGACCCGCCGCGCCGGCTGGCCTACACCTGGGCCAGCCCGCCGAAGCTCGGCGAGACGCTGGTGGAGTGGGAACTGGAGACGGTTCCGCAGGGTACCAAAGTGCGCCTGACCCACAGCGGATTTGCGCGCCATGGCGACGCCGGCCGCGAGGCCTTCGACATCCTGGAGAACGGTTGGGGCGGCCTGCTTCGCGAGGAGCTGGCGGAATTCCTGCGCTCCGGCGCTCGCGCCGCGCGTCCAACTTCGACTCGCGCTTAGCGAGCTGCTGGCGCAGCTGGAGGAGGGCACATTGCGCTGATCCGGACGGCAAGCGCGCCGTGCGATTCACCTGACTGGACTTGGTAAGAGAGTGGAGGACGACATGATTCGTCAGATCGGGCTAGCCAGCGTCTACGTCACCGACCAGGACCGGGCGCTGGAGTTCTACGTTGGCAAGCTGGGCTTCGAGCTGCTCAGCGATCAATCGCTCGACGATTACCGCTGGATCGAAGTCGCGCCGCCCGGCGCCGAGACCGGCATGACGATCAGCCTGGCCGCGCCCGGCAGCGACTGGGAGAAGTTCGTTGGCGGCTTCGCCCCGCTGATGTTCTGCGACGATCTCCAGGCCACCTACGACGAGTACACATCCCGCGGCGTCGAGTTCACCGAGTCGCCCACACGCTACCCCTGGGGTTTCCAGGCCATGCTCACGGACCCCGACGGGAACACCATCGTCCTGACCGAGCGCGCGTCCTTGCGCGCCACGCCGCAGGTGTAACGAACTGAGACTGTAGGGTTGGCCGCTGCTGGCGAGCGCGCGGGAGCCCCAGCCAGAGCCTCTATACTGCAGCAGTTAGCAGTGCCGCTGTCTGGATCGGAAGCTATGCCGTGAGTACCCCGCAGATTGTCGCGATTCGCGACGCCGTCGTGCCGATCAAGTCGGACATCCGCAACGCGTTCATCGACTTTCGCCAGATGACCGCCTCGGTGGTCGCGATCGTCACCAACGTCGAGCGCGGCGGCAAGCCGGTCGTGGGCTACGGCTTCAACTCCAACGGCCGCTACGCCCCGGCCGGCCTGCTCCGCGAGCGCTTCATCCCCCGGCTGCTCGAGGCCGATCCCGACACGCTGGTGGACGAGTCCGGAACGAACTTCGATCCCCACCGCGCCTGGCAGGTGATGATGACCGGCGAGAAGCCCGGCGGCCACGGCGAGCGCTCGGTCGCCGTCGGCGTGCTCGACATGGCGCTCTGGGACGCCGTCGCCAAGATCGAGGAGCGACCGCTCTACCAGCTCCTCGCCGAGCGCTACGGCGACGGCCGCCCCGACGAGCGCGTCTGGGTCTACGCCGCTGGCGGCTATTACCAGCCCGGCAAGGGCATCGACGCCCTGCGGGACGAGATGCGCGGTTACCTGGAGCTGGGCTACGAGACGGTCAAGATAAAGATTGGCGGGGCGAGCCTGGAGGAGGACGTTCAGCGCATCGAGGCAGTGTTGGATCTGGTCGGTGAGGGGCGACGGCTGGCGGTCGACGCCAACGGGCGCTTCGACCTGGAGACGGCCCTGGCCTACGCCGAGGCGCTGGAGCCCTACGGCCTGCGCTGGTACGAGGAGGCCGGCGACCCGCTGGACTACGAACTGCAGGCCAAACTCGGCCCGGTCTACGCCCCACCGATGGCAACCGGTGAGAACCTCTTCTCGATGCAGGACGCCCGCAACCTGATCCGCTACGCCGGGATGCGCCCCGATCGGGACATCCTCCAGTTCGACCCGGCGCTCTCCTACGGCCTGGTCGAGTACCTGCGGACGCTGGAGATGCTGCGCGAGCATAGCTGGTCGACCCGCCAGTGCGTGCCCCACGGCGGCCACCAGTTCGCCCTGAACATCGCTGCCGGGCTGGGGCTGGGCGGCAACGAGTCCTACCCCGACGTCTTCCAGCCCTTCGGCGGTTTCGCCGACGGTGAGGAGGTCGTCGACGGCTACGTCACCCTCCCCGACATCCCCGGCATCGGCTTCGAGGCCAAGGCCAACCTCTGGGCCGTCATGGAGCCGCTGGGCGCGTAAAGGCGAAGCAACCCGACACAATCCAGATGCTTGGGGATGGGTTACCCGTTCAATGATCGTAGGGGTGGGGCTTGACTCCACCCGGCAGCAGATGAGGTACCGAACAACGGGTGGAGACGAGCTCCGCCCCCACGATGTTGATCAGGCGTGGGGCCAGGTGATGCGCGATGCGGTGTCGTGACGTCACCCGGTGCATTCAATCAGGCTACGAACAATGGCTTTCGATGGGGCTACTTGCCGATGCAGAAGCGGCTGAAGATTTCGTCGAGGACGGCTTCGCCGACGTGTTCCCCGGTGATCTCGCCGACCGCGTAGAGCGCGGCGCGGACGTCGACGGCCAGCAGATCCAGCGGCACGCCCATCTCGCGGGCCTCCAGGGCGGCCATTGCGTGCTCCTGGGCGCGGCGGAGGGCGTCGAACTGACGGGCGGTGACCAGTGCCGGGCGCGTCGCCGCCTCTGATTGGCCGACGGCGACGTCGTGCAGGGTGTGCTTCAACTCGTCCATGCCCGCCCCCGTCACCGTCGAGAGGG
The DNA here is from genome assembly GCA_035304105.1 of Thermomicrobiales bacterium. Lineage (GTDB taxonomy): Bacteria > Chloroflexota > Chloroflexia > Thermomicrobiales > CFX8 > JAUIIK01. The sequence goes on from DATGQR010000257.1 coordinate 3,763, forward strand.
TGACGAGCGGCGCGCCCGGCGGCAGGGGAAGCTCGTCAGTGTCCAGACGGGCCGGCAGGTCAGCCTTGTTGAGCACATAGACCACTCCGGCCGGGTCGAGCCGCTGGTCGACCAGATCCAGTACCTGGCGGTCGGCATCGGTCAGCGGCTGGGAGCGGTCCAGCACGACGATCAACAGCGCGCTGGTCGTCAGGGCGTGGCGCGAGCGCTCGACGCCGATGGCCTCGACGACGTCGGCCGTCTCGGTGATCCCGGCTGTGTCGAGCAGCGTGGCCGGGATGCCGTCGAGCGTGATCGTCTCCGAAACCACGTCGCGGGTGGTGCCGGCGATATCGGTGACGATGGCACGCTCCTGACCGATCAGCCGGTTGAGCAGGCTTGACTTGCCGACGTTGGGACGCCCGACGATCGCGATCTGGACGCCCTCGCGGTAGAGCAGCCCGGTCTCAGCTGACGCCACCACCTGGTCCAGCACGTCGACGATGCGCTTGAGGGCGGCGTCCACATCGAGCGCCGGGATCTCGTCGTCCGGGAAGTCGGCGGCCGCGTCGAGGAACGCCAGCGTCTCGACCAGGGCGTCGCGCGCCGGGCGCAGCCGCTCGGTCATCCGCCCGCGCAGTTCGCCGATCGCCAGGTCCAGCGAGCGGCCAGTCTGAGCCGTCACAATCCCGGCCACGGCCTCGGCCTGGCTGAGGTCGATGCGCCCGTTGAGGAAGGCGCGCAGCGTGAACTCGCCCGGCTCGGCCAGCCGCGCGCCGTGCCGCAGGCAGAGCGACTGGACGGCCCGCACCGGCACGTATCCGCCGTGGCAGTGGATCTCGACGACATCCTCGCGGGTGTAGCTGCGCGGCGCGCGCATCCAGACGAACATGACCTCGTCGACCACGTTCCCGTCGGCAGGGTCGACGATGCCGCCATAGTACATGCGGTGGCTCTCGATTTGAGCGGGGTCGGGAACGCGTAGCGACCGTCCGCTGCGGAAGATCTGCAGCGCGATAGGCAGGGCCTCGGGGCCGCTCAGGCGCACGATGCCGATGCCGCCCTCTCCGGGGGCGGTCGCGATGGCAGCGATGGTGTCAACGTACATGGCTTATGGCCTGGATTCTTCGATCTCCACGAGCTCGGCGACCTGCTCGAAATGTGGCACGCCGGAGATCCCGCGCGCCCCGATCGAGAGTGCGGCGGCGGCCGACGCGTGGCGCAGGCTGCGGACGATCGGCTCGCCGCGCCCGCGCATCAGGAAGAGCATTCCGGCGAAAACATCGCCGGCCCCGGTCGTGTCGACCTGCGTGCCAGGATAACCGGGAACCTCGATGACGTGGCCGCGGTCGAGCGCCGTCGCGCCGCGCCGCCCGCGCGTGACAACTGCCAGGCCGCGCTTGCTCACGGCGTCGAAGGACTCGCGCGTGGCGGCCAGCTCCTCGGACGAAACGACCATGGCGTCGAAGCGGGCGTTCATCTCGTTGGTCAGCTTCAGTTCCTCGAAGCGCACGCGGGCCGGCAGTCGCGCTGCCCAGCGCCGCACCCAGCCCTGCGGCGTGACCCCCAGGTAGCCGGGCGCCACGCGCGATAGCGAGCGCGGTTCCAGTTCCTGGGCGACCGGCGCGATGTGCATGATGGCCGGCGCACGCCAGTCCGCCGGCAGGCCGCTCAATTCGATCTCCCCGCCCCAGGCGTGCAGCGTCTGGACCCGGCGGCCGGCGACCTCCTCGTTGGCGAAGGTCGTCGTCGCGCCGGCCGACTGGATCACCAGCTCGACTTCGCGGGAGACCATCTCCAGCTCCTCGCGGACCTGGCGTGGCAACCCTGCGAGGTTGCCGCGCGTGAGCACTCCAACGCGCAGCCCTGCCCGGGCGGCCGTCAGCCCCGCGTAGATCGCGGTGCCGCCAAGCGCCCGGCCCCAGGGCGTGATGTCGACCGTGAAGTGCCCGATGACAACATAATCCGGAGCGCCGGACGCGACCGAAGCGCTCATGCGATACTCAGTCCCTGCCAGTTGTGATTAGGCCGGTGAGATGGTGACGCGCCGCATCGGCCCCTCGCCGCTCGACTCGGTCGAGACGTCCGGCTGATTCTGAAGGGTCAGATGCACGACGCGCCGCTCGTTTGGCGGCATCGGCTCCAGCGAAATCGGGCGGCGGTTGCGCGCGACCTGGCGGCCGACCCGCTCGGCCAGCCCGATCAGCGACTCCTCGCGCCGGATGCGGTAGCCCTCGACGTCGATGATCACGCGCACCCACTCGTCCGTCTCGCGGTTCATCAGCAGGTTGACCAGATACTGGAACTGGCCCAGGCTCTCGCCGCGGCGGCCGATCAGGATGCCGAGATCTCGCCCCATGATGTCGATGAAGACCGTCGTCGGATCGTCCGGGCTGAGCGGCATCACCGAGGGGTTGTCGACTGCGAAGACGTCGGCCTCGATCCCCATCAACCGCAGCAGCTCGGTGACGATCTCCTTGGCCTGCTGCTCGTACTCCTGCAGCACGTCGTCCGGAACGTTCTGGCGCGCGACGGGCTGTGGCTGCGCCTGACGCTGCGGCCGCGGCTGCCGTTGAGCCTGCTGCGGGCGGCGCTTCTGTCCCTGGCGACCGCCCGGGGAGGGCCGCGCGCCCTTGCGGGTCACGCGCAGCAGCACTTCGCCGTCGCCATAGAAATCATTCTCGATCTCGGCCAGCACCTCGACGGTGACGTCCTCGACCTTTGCGCCCAGCTGCTCCAGCGCGAGCCTGAGCGCTTCCTCGCGCGAGCGCGCCTGAATCTCTACGCTTGACTGTCGTTCCATCTGCCCTGTCCCGAATTCCCCGGATCGCGCGTCGTGCCTCGAATGAGCGGGTCGCCGGGATGCCGGCTAGTCGCCCGAGGATGTCCCGCCGCGCCGTCGGCGCTTGCCGCGCCGGCGCGCTTGCCCGCCACTGACGGCGATCGTCACGACGCCTTCCGGCAAGTCTTCATCGTCGCTACTCGTGTCGTCCTGCTGTTGCTGTTTCGGCGCGGCGGCCCGTTGTTCACCTGCCCCTGCCCGCGCGCGTTCTGCCTGGCGCTTCTGAAGCTCCTCGGTCTTTTTCTGCATCCAGCCGAAGAAGCCGCCAATTTGCTGCGGCTCACCCGTGGCGGCCGCGCCGGCCGTGGCAGGCTGCGGCTTCCGGCGGCCCAGGCGCCGTTCCTCGGGCAGCTCGGGCAGCCACGGGAACCAGTCCTTCAGCGAACCCCAGCCGGTGATAAACCACTGCTGGATCACAGAATAGAGGCTCTGAGTCGCCCAGTAAAGCACGACACCGGCCGGAAAATTCCAGCCGAAAATCACGACCATCAGCGGCATGAAGTTCATCATGCCCTGCATCATTGCCTGCTGCGGATCGCGCACCGGGCCCTGGTTGGCCGGGCGTGACATGCGCATCTGGATGAACTGGAAGATACCGGCCAGGATCGCGATCGGCACGATCGCGAAGAACCCGACGTCCCACCTGTCCGGCTCGCCGAGATCCTTGATCCAGAGAAATCCCTCGGCAAAGTGGCCGCTGCGTCCCTGCGAGAGCTCGCGAACCGCGAAGAAGAGCGCGAAGAAGATCGGCATCTGCGCCAGCATCGGCAGACAGCCGCTGGCCGGGTTGACGCCGTGCGCCGCGTAGAGCTTCAGCGTCTCCTCGGAGATCTTCTGGCGGTCCTTGCCGTAGCGCTTCTGGATCTCCTTGATCTTCGGCTGGAGCTCCTGCATCGCCATCGTCGAGCGTACTGACTTGATCGTGAGTGGCAGCAGAATCGTCTTGGCGATGATGGTGAAGATGATGACGGCCAGACCCGCGCTGCCCGTGACGTCAGCCAGGTTGGTCAGACACCATTCGATCAGGTCGACGAATGAGCGCCACGGACCGAGAATGAGATCGAACATGTTGGCTAGAAATCCTCTCGGGAGCCGCCCTCGCGGGCTCTCGGCGCTCGCTTACGGCTCCCCGTACCTTGACGCACCTTGCAACAGCAGCACTCGAACCGGTTGGAGAGAGCTTGTGGTGCTTTCAATCACACCTGATGATACCGTACCGGCCCTGCGGCCGCGCAGACGCTAACGGTCCTGGTCGGCCGCGTCCGCCAGCAGCCCGGCCCGCTCGAGTACCTGCTCCATTGCCGCCTGCACCTCGGCAAACGTCGTCTCCCGGCTCATGCGGTTGCGGGCAATGAAGACGATGTCATGCCCGCGCTTCACTCGCGGGTGCAGGTGTCGCGCCGCTTCGCGCATCAGGCGCTTGGCGCGGTTGCGCTGCACGGCCCCGCCGACGCGCCGCCCCACCGCGAAGCCATAGCGGTTGCGCCCCGGCTCGCCGGGCGCGACGATCGCGACCAGCAGGTCGGTGCTCCAGCTGCGCCCCTGAGAGCGCACGCGCTCGAAATCGAGCGGGCTCCGCAGGCGCAGGTCGCGGGCGATCATCGTTCCATACCCGCACAAGACAGAAGCCCACCGGACTGGGTGGGCCTCGGACGTCTCAAATCCAGCCGCGGCATTAGCGCCGGTTGGTCGGCTTGAACTCGCTGCTCACCGACAGCTTGACGCGCCCCTTGCGCCGGCGCGCCGCCAGCACCCGGCGGCCACCCTTGGTCGCCATGCGGCTGAGGAAGCCATGCTTGCGCTTGCGCGGGATCCTGCGTGGCTGGTAGGTTCTCTTCGGCACGTTGTCACCCTCTCCTGGCTCTATCGACGCCCGGAACTTACGACGCCGGGTGCCCCCTGGGCGGGGTCCATCGACCGGGCCAACACGCAATGCTACGGAGTGGCGGACCGTATGTCAAATTTCCGTGGCAAGCCCCATTACTTTAGCGAGAACACGTCAGCGTCTCCACTACGATGACGATGCGACATCTGCCGCTATTCGGATCATCTCACATAGCGGGGCGTGCAATACACCTGAATTCCGCCCAACACGAAAAGCGGACAGTCCAG
>DATGQR010000258.1:0-2061 GCA_035304105.1 Thermomicrobiales bacterium
CGCTGGGCCGAGGCCCACGGCTACAAGCTGGAGTGGATCGAGGAGAGCCCGGGCGACGAGGCCGGCCTGAAGTCGGTCACGGTCAAGGTGATCGGGCCCAACGCCTATGGCTGGCTGAAGAGCGAGAGCGGGGTGCATCGCCTCGTGCGCATCTCGCCGTTCGACAGTCAGGCGCGGCGCCACACCAGCTTCGCCAGCGTCTGGGTGTACCCGGTGGTCGACGACAGCATCGAGATCGAAATCAACGAAAAGGATCTGCGCATCGACACCTACCGCTCCTCGGGCGCCGGCGGGCAGCACGTCAACAAGACCGACAGCGCCGTTCGCCTGACCCATCTGCCGACCGGCATCGTGGTCGCCTGTCAGAACGACCGCTCGCAGCACCGCAACCGGGCCCAGGCGTTCGCCATGCTGCGCGCGCGCCTCTATGAGCTCGAGCTGCAGAAGCGGCGCGAAGCGGCGGAAGCGGAGGCCGCGAGCAAGAGCGACATCGGCTGGGGTCACCAGATCCGCTCGTACGTCCTGCAGCCGTATCAGATGGTCAAGGACCTGCGCACCGGGGTGGAGAAGGGCAACGCCCAGGCCGTGCTCGACGGCGACATCGACGACTTTCTCGAGGCGGCCCTGGCGCAGCGCCTCGGTGACAAGGAGGCGGCCGCCGCGGCCGAGTGACGCGGCGCTTCCCGGCCGTTGCGTCCACACGCCCGCGCGTGTTGACCGGGCACGCGCGCTGCCTCAGACCAGTAGCCGAGAACCAGAAAGCGGGAGGTATCCATGCGCTGCGTGCTGTCGGCCACGGTCGCCGGTCTGGTGGTCAGCTCCGCGGCGTTCGCCGGTCCCGAGCTGATCGAGTTCCCCGAAGGCTATCGGGACAGCTTCAGCCAGTATGCCACGGTGAACCGGGCCGACGAGCGCAAGCAGGTGGTCAAGATCTTCGCCAACGACGTCGCGCTCGCCAGCGCCAAGGACGGCGCCCCGCTCGACAGCGGCTCGATCCTGGTCATGGAGATCTACAAGGCCAAGCTGGACGCCGACGAGAACCCGGTAGTCGGCGCGGACGGCTTCTTCGAGCCGGCCGAGATGGCCGTGATCGCGGTCATGGAGTCGCGCGCGGGCTGGGGCGAGGACTACCCGGAGGAGATCCGGAACGGCACCTGGGAGTATGCGATGTTCGACCCCGAGCAGCATACGTTGATCGAGCGCGAGTATCAGAGCTGCTTCGAGTGCCACAAGCCGCTGGACCAGGTCGACTACGTGTTCTCGTTCGACGCGCTGAGCGAGGCCGCCGGGAACTGAAGGGCGGCCGGGAGTGCCGGCCGGTCGCGCGATCGAAGCAACGTGATGCGCCGGGGGCGCGTCCGACCCGGGTCAGCGCATTCGCTTGAGCCCTGCGCCCGGCTCGACTACGCTGCCGCGCGCACCGACTGGCAAAGCGCACGCGTGATGGAACAGAAGACCTTCATCGACCTGATCGGCAACACGCCGCTCGTCTACCTCAGGCGGGCCTCGGAGCAGACCGGCTGCACCATCCTGGGCAAGGCGGAGTTCCTGAACCCCGGCCAGTCGGTCAAGGACCGCGCCGCCCTGTTCATCATCGAGGACGCGGAGAAGAAGGGCCTCCTGCGCCCGGGCGGAACCATCGTCGAGGGCACCGCCGGCAATACCGGGATCGGGCTCGCCCTGGTCGGCAACGCCAAGGGCTATCGCACGGTGATCGTGATCCCGGACACACAGAGCCAGGAGAAGAAGGACATGATCCGGCTCTGCGGGGCGGAGCTGATCGAGGTGCCGGCGGTGCCTTATCGCGATCCGAACAACTACGTGCGCTACTCGGGCCGCCTCGCCGAGGAGCTGGCGCGGACGCTGCCAAACGGTGCGATCTGGGCGAATCAGTTCGACAACGTGGCCAACCGCGACGGCCACATCCGGACCACCGGGCCCGAGATCTGGCGTCAGACCGAAGGCAAGATCGACGCCTTCGTCTCGGCGGTCGGCACCGGCGGCACCCTCGCCGGCGTCGGCATCGCGCTCAAGGAGCGCAACAAGAACGTCAAGATCGTG
>DATGQR010000259.1:0-2376 GCA_035304105.1 Thermomicrobiales bacterium
CGGGCGACGGGCCGACCACTCCGCCAGTACCAGCCCGGCGATGATCAGCGCCGCGGCCACGAGGTGCTGGGTTTCCAGCCGTTCGCCCAGCACCAGCACCGAACCGAGGGTTCCGAACAGCGGGATCAGGTTGACGAACAGGCTCGCCCGGTTTGGGCCGATCAGTTCGACGCCGCGCACGTAGAGCATCTGGCTGATCACGGAGGGGAAAAGCACGGTATAGAGCACGATCAGCCAGCCCTGCGGCGTAATCTCCGGAACCGCCGCGAGGAAGACGGCGAAGCCGCCGCCCAGCACCGCCTGGAAGGTCAGCGAGGCGATGATGGCGCCGATGAAGGTGAGGACGAGGAAGCTCAGCCAGTTGGTCACCGGGCGGTAGCGCAGGGTGATGGAATAGATGGCGTAGGCAAAGCAGGCGAGCAGCACCAGCGCGTCGCCCAGATTGACATCGAGGCTGAGGATGCGACGCAGGTCGCCATGACTTGCGGTGATGGCGACGCCGAGAATGGTCAGTGCCACCCCGAACAACTGCAGTGCCCGAACGCGGGTGCGAAAGAGTGCGAAGTTCAACAGCATCACGAAGATGTTCACCGCCACCTGCTCGATGGAGATGTTGAGGCCGGACGTCAGGTAGGCCGCCATGTAGACGAGTACGTTGAAGGTGGCGAAGCCGACAGCGCCATAGAACAGCAGCAGCGGCCAATTGGAGCGGACGATCGGCCAGTCGCGGCGCAGCGGTACGATGGCAAACGGCAGCACCGCCAGCAAAGCGCCGCTCCAGCGCAGGATCATCAGGGTATGCGCGTCGATATGGCCGACGGCGAGCTTGCCGGCGACGACGTTCCCACCCCAGAACATGGTGGTCAGCACCAGCACCAGATACGGCCGGTTCAGCAGGGCCCCGAGCAGCGGGGCACCGGCGATCGTTGTGGGGTTTGTCATTGGCGCCCTGGTGGTCTAAGGGTCGGCGCCTTACCAGCGATCAGTGTCGAGGTCCAGTTACCTCCCGGTACGGCGCGAGACGAGACAGGCTTTCGCAGTGCGACGCCAGCGGCAGCGGCCGCTGGCCGGATGCTGCCCGCATGGGAACGGAATGACATGACAAACGTGGTGGTCGTCGGCAGCCAGTGGGGCGACGAGGGCAAGGGCAAGATCGTCGACTGGCTGAGCGAGCGGGCGGATGTGGTCGTCCGCTATCAGGGCGGCCACAATGCCGGGCACACGCTGGTCATCGACGGCGTCAGCTACAAGCTCAGCCTGCTGCCGTCGGGGCTCGTCCGCGGCAAGCTCAGCGTCATCGGCAACGGCGTCGTCATCGACCCGCACCACTTCGTCAAGGAACTGGAACTGCTGGGCGCGCAGGGCGTACATGTGACGCCGGAGGTGCTGCGGATCGCCGACAACGCGCCCCTTATCCTCAGCCTGCACCGCGAACTCGACGCGATGCGCGAGAACGCCAATTCCGGGCTGAAGATCGGCACTACCAAGCGCGGCATCGGTCCGGCCTACGAGGACAAGGTCGGCCGGCGCGCCATCCGGCTCTGCGATCTCGCGGAGCCCGACACGCTGCTCAGCAAGATCGAGCGGCTGCTCACGCATCACAACGCCCTGCGCCGCGGCATGGGGCTGGCGGAGCTGGAAGCGCAGGCCCTGCGCGATGAACTGATGTCGGTGCGGGAGGCGATCCTGCCGTTTTCGGACCAGGTCTGGAGATTGCTGGAGGCGCAGCGCCGCGGCGGCGCCCGCATCCTCTTCGAGGGGGCGCAGGGCGCTCTGCTCGACAACGATCACGGCACCTATCCGTTCGTGACCTCCTCCAACACCGTGGCTGGTCAGGCGGCGGCGGGTTCCGGGCTCGGACCCACCGCCATCGGCTACGTGCTCGGCATCACCAAGGCCTACACCACGCGCGTCGGGGAAGGACCGTTTCCCACAGAGGATTTCGGCGATGTGGGGAACTTCCTTGGACAACGTGGTCACGAATTCGGCACAGTTACGGGGCGTAAACGTCGCTGTGGGTGGTTCGACGCGGTCCTGGTCCGGCAGACGGTGCTGACTTCGGGCATCAGCGGTATCGCCCTGACCAAACTGGACGTGCTGGACGGACTGGAGGAGATCAAGGTGTGCGTGGGGTATGAGCTCGACGGGACACGAATTGACTATCTTCCCGCCTCAATGGGGGCACAAGCCGCTGTTAAGCCGATTTACGAGTCGCTCGAGGGGTGGTCGGAGACTACGGCCGGAGCACGGAGCTGGTCCGAACTTCCAGCCCAGGCGGTAAAGTATGTCCGGTACATCGAAGAACTGATCGGAGCGCCGGTGGCAATGCTGTCGACCAGTCCCGAGCGTCTGGATACCATACTGGTGCATGACCCG
>DATGQR010000260.1:0-8226 GCA_035304105.1 Thermomicrobiales bacterium
ATCACGAGCGCCGACCAGATCCTGGTGCTGGACGAGGGGCGCATCGTCGAGCGCGGCACGCACGCCGAGTTGCTGGCCAAGGGAGGCGTCTACGCCGCGTTAATCGAAGCGCAGCGGGACGCCGATGCGGAGGCCGAAGCCTGGACCGACGTGCCGATGACCGATGGGACCAGCCGGGGCGTGGCTCAGCTTCAGGATGCCGGGCGCGAGGCGGTGGCGGCGCGCGCTGCCGATCCGGAGTCGCCCCGCGAGTACAGCCTGCTCACCATCTGGCGGCGGCTCTTCGCGCTGGTCAAACCCTGGCCGGGCGAGCTCGTGGCGGTCATCGCCTCCGGCCTCCTGCACGCCCTCACGCTGCTCTCGCTCGGCGTCGTCGGCGCGCTGCTGGTCGGCCGCGTCTTCCGCGGCGAGGAGCTGACGCCGCTGCTCTGGATGATGCTGGCGCTCATCCCGCTGACGGCGCTCTTTACCTACCTCGACATCTGGCTGGCCCATGACCTCGCTTACCGGCTGCTGGCCGAGTTGCGAATCAAGCTCTACAACCTGCTGGATCGCCTGGCCCCGGCCTACATGTATCGCCGGCGCTCGGGCGACCTGCTCGGCGCGGCGGTCGGCGATATCGAGCTGATCGAGCTCTACTACGCCCACACTCTGGTGCCAGGGCTGCTGGCCGTCGTCGTGCCCTCCGGCGTCCTGATTGGCCTGGCCTACATCCACTGGTCGCTGGCGCTGGTGCTGGTGCCCTTCCTGGCGGCCGTCGCCATAACGCCCGCCTTCCAGGGGCGCTACCTGGAGATGCTCGGCACTGAGCTGCGCGACCATAGCGCCGAGGTCAACGCCCACATGGTCGACAGCATCCAGGGCCTGCGGGCGATCGAGGCCTTCGGTTACGGCCCGCAGCGCGCCCAGGAGATTCGCGCGCGCGGCACCCGCCTGGCGAGCCTCAAGCACGCGATGTTGAGCCAGCAGTCGCTCCAGTTCGCGCTCATCGAGTCGCTCACCGGTCTGGGGAGCCTGGCGGTGCTGACGTTGGGCGCCTGGTACGTCAGCCAGGGCGAAATCGCCCGGACCACGCTGCCGCTGGCGACCCTGCTGGCCCTCTCCAGCTTCGCGCCGGTCGCCAGCCTGGCGACAGTCATCAAGGAGCTGGCAGAAACCGACGCCGCCGCGCGGCGCTTCTTCCGCATCGAGGACGAGCCGCCGGCCGTGACCGACGGCGACGGCGAGCCACTCCCGCCGACGAACCGCGGCCGCCACGTCAGCTTCGAGTCGGTTTCGTTCCGCTATGGCAAGCATGAGAGCCCGGCGCTGCGCGATGTCAGCTTCCAAATCGAGCCCGGCCAGACGGTCGCCCTGGTCGGCGGCTCAGGCGCCGGCAAGACGACGATCGCCCACCTGCTGCTGCGCTTCTGGGACCCCGAGTGGGGCCGCATCCGCATCGACGGCCGCGACATCCGCGAGTTCAAGCTCGACGATTTGCGCAACGAGATCGCGCTGGTCGCCCAGGACACCTACCTGTTCCACGACACGCTCTGGAACAACCTCAAGGTTGGCAACCCGGACGCCAGCGACGCCGCGGTGCTCGAAGCGGCCCGGTTGGCCAACGTCGATGTCTTCGTTCAGCGCATGCCCGAGGGCTATGAGACGCTGGTTGGCGAGCGTGGCCTGCAGCTCTCCGGCGGCCAGCGCCAGCGCGTCGCGATCGCCCGCGCGCTGCTGAAGGATGCGCCGATCCTGATCCTCGACGAGGCCACCTCGCACCTCGACGCCGTCAACGAGCTGGAGGTGCGTCAGGCGCTCGACACGCTCAAGCGTGGCCGCACCACGCTGGTCATCGCTCACCGGCTCTCGACTATCCGCGACGCCGACCGCATCCTCGTCCTCGACCACGGCCGCGTCGTCGAGTCCGGCACCCACCAGGAGTTGCTGGCTCTCGACGGCCTCTACTCTGCTCTGATCGCCGCCCAGCTCCGCACCATGGCCCGTACCACCCGCCCCGTCGACACCTTCATGGACGGCGATTAGAGCAGGCGACGCGTCGCCCGCTGGCGCTCCCCACGGTTTCGCCCATGGCGCCGCTGGGCGCCACCCCCCGGCTGTCCCCCCGGTCGATCATGCTGTGTTGCTGGAAAACCGGCCATAAGGGCGATCCGTTCGGGTCCGAAGTGAGTGGGGGCGAAGTGGTCGATACCGATTGCGTCAGGTGAACGACTGGACGGCGAAGACTCATCGCCGTCCAGTCCTCTCCCGCCGCACCGTGTCTGGGATCGAGAAGCCATTGCACGAAGCCGAGAGGTTTTGGGGTAGATGGTAGGGCAGGCTTGTGTGCGCGCCGCTCGACCGGACGATCTTGTGCGTGTTCGAGTGCTCCGATTGTGCGCCTGCGCGGCTCCCTTCACAATCCGTATATTCACGTAATTCGCTTGACCGGCGGCAGCAGCTGCGGGTGTGAACACGCGCGCGATCCGGAACCACGCAGGCGCACCTCCGGATGATGAAGATCAATGTCTGGAGCTAGTAGGCGTTGCTGTCGCGCTGGAAGATGTGGAAGAGCGTCTTGATCATGATGCGGATGTCGAACAGCAGCGACCAATTCTCGACATAATACAGGTCGTAGCGCGTGCGCTCCTCGATCGAGGTGTCGCCGCGCAGGCCGTTGACCTGCGCCCAGCCGGTGATCCCCGCCTTCTCCTGGTGGCGCGCCATGTAGGCCGGGATCTGGCGGCGGAACTGCTCGACGAAGTAGGGCCGCTCCGGGCGCGGCCCGACGACGCTCATCTCGCCGTAGAGCACGTTGATGAACTGCGGCAGCTCGTCGATCGAGTAGCGCCGCAGGATGCGGCCCAGGCGCGTGGGGCGGGTGTCATCCGGGCGCGCGAAGACCGGACCGGTCTCAGCTTCGGCATCGACTGGCATGGTGCGGAATTTGATCAGATGGAACGCGCGTCCATCCTGCCCGACGCGCTCCTGCAGGAAGAACACCGGCCCAGGCGAGGTCAGCTTGATCAGCGCCGCCACCAGCAGCATCAGCGGCGCGAACGCCACCAGCATCACCACGCTCACGACGAGGTCCATGGCCCGCTTGATGACGCGCTCAACCGGGCGCAGCCCGATCGTGCGCATGTGCACGGTCGGCAGGCCGTTGAGGTCGCTGATGCTCAGCACGTCGCTGGTCAGCAGGCGGAAGGAGTCGGGGTAGATGCGCACGGCCACCGGCAGGTCGCCGATCTGCAGCAGGACATCCAGGATTTCCTCGTGCGCCGTGCCGGACATCGCGACGATGATCTCGTCGATGTCGTGGTCGGCGACGATCTCCCGCAGGTCGACTGACATGCCCAGCACCGGCGCGCCGCCGATCGCGCTCCTCTCCTCGCCCGGCGGCCAGGGACGGTGGCGCACCACCCCGACGACGTCGTACCCGAGCTGGGGCGAGCGCGCCAGCTTGTCGAGCACCAGCTCGCCGGTCGCGCCCGCGCCGACGACCAGCAGGCGGTCGGCGCCGATGCCGTGGGCGCGCAGGCCGGCCACGATGCCGGTGTGGATGAAGTGGCCGGTGACGACTCCGGCGATGGCCAGCAGCCAGGCCAGCAGGAACATGCGCCGCGAGTAGCTGAGGTCCGGTCCGGCGATGATTGAGCTGAGCGCTAGCCCGGCCAGCGCCGCCAGCGTGATCCGGACGGTGACGCGGGTGGCGTCGTCGAGCCGCGAGATGCCGCGCCGGCCGGTGTAGATGCCGCCGAAGATGAAGCTGGCCATGGTGATCGCGATCGTCAGCCCGGCGATCAGCAGGTAGTCGTCGGCCGGCCGTGGACGCGAGAGCCACGACCAGCCGCCGCGCGTGGCCAGTTCGTTCGCCAGCCAAAATGCGCCGCAGAGTAGAGCCAGATCCAGTAGAAAGAGGCTGACGGCCACGGCCACGGCGAAGCGGCGGTGGCGATGGCGGTCGCGGGTGATGCTCTGGCGCTGCGGGGTGGCGGTGGACAGGGCATCGCGCGGTGGTGCCGGTCTGGTGTCGACGGAACCCATCGTCCCTACACGCCCCTCGCGTGCTGGCCGCTCAGGATACGCGCTTCTGGTGCGCGGGCCGCAGCGCGTTGAGCCCCAGGGCTAGCAGACCGCGCGCCACGATGCCGGCCAGGATGGTCCAGTCTATCAGGAAGCTGTGACGCTCCGCGTAGTGCTTGCGGTAGAAGAGCCACATCGCGCGGTAAAACTCGACGATCATCTTGCTCGAGTGGCGCCGTGAGGTGCCCCCCTTGAGATGGTGCACGACCGCCGCCGGGTGATAGACGACCTTCCAGCCCAGCGCCTTGATCCGGTAGGCCCAGTCCAGGTCCTCGCCGTAGAAGAAGAAGCGCTCGTCGAGCAGCCCGGCCTGAAGCACCGGCTGTAGCCGCAGCAGCATGAAGGCGCCCATCACCGAGTCCACTTCGGCCGTCTCGTTCTCGTCCAGGTAGGTCAGGTTGTAGCGTGCCAGGCGACGGCTGTTGGGGAAGCGGCGCGCCAGGCCGGTGAGCTTCCAGAAGCCGCTGGAGGGCGTCGGAAAGGAGCGCCGGCAGGCCAGGTCGAGCCGCCCGTCCGGCAGCAACACCTTCGGGCCGACGATGCCGACCTCGGGATGGTCGGTTGCGTAGTGAAGGCAGGTCTCCAGCGCGTCCGGCTCGACGACGACGTCGCTATTGCAGAGCAGGATGTAGGTGTCGTTCGGGTCGACCGTGTGTGGCAGCTCGCTCAGGATCTGGCGCAGGGCGAGATTATTGCCGCCAGCGAAGCCCAGGTTCCGCGGCGATACGAAATGGCACAGATCGGGGAAGCGGGCTCGCAGCCGCTCGGCGCTGCCGTCGCCGGAGCCGTTGTCGACGATCGCGATCTCCAGCCGGTGGCGGCTCAGCCGGCTGGCCTGGAGCGATTCGACGGCCTGGATGGTCAGGTCGGGCGTGCGGTAGTTGACGACGATCGCGTAGACCGCCGGCTCCGCGTCCTCCGGCATCCCGCCCTCCTCAGGCCGCCCGGCGGGCCTGGCGCGCCGCGCGCATGGCCCGCGCGCCGACGATCAGCGCCTCGGGCGCCAGCACCGTCGGGTTCGAGCGCCGCGGGCGCGCCGGGTCGAGGATCTTGCGGGCATACCAGCGGCCCAGTGCGGCCAGCCCGACTGTCATCATCAGCCCGTGGTGCCGGGCGACCTCGACGATCCGCCCCGGCATGAAGAGTGGCGCGCCGCCGGTGATCAGGTCGCGCAGCAGGTGAGAGCCCAGCCCCAGCGTCACCGCCAGCTCGGTCTGGCGCCCGGGCTGCAGGCGCTCGATGATGTAGGTCAACGCGCCGACGACCAGCACGGAGTGGGTCGGCGGCCGCTGCGGCATCGTCATGCAGGGCACGAGCCGCAGCGAGCGGGCCGCGGCCACATGATCGAGGTCGATCAAGATCGAGCTGAGCCCGGCGACCATCAGGAAGCGGCCCGGCTCGCGCACGAATGGCGCGGCCGGCAGCGCCACCGCCAGGCCGGTGGCGAAGTGCGCCGCGCCGTCACTCAGTGCCTCCGGGTGGCGCGCGCCGTTCTGCTTGAAGCGCCGCCAGAGATAATCGGCCCCCAGTGCCAGGCCGCCCATGGCGAGGGCGGCCGCGATGCCGGGTAGTTGCCGCGAATGTGATCTCAAGCGTGAACTCACCATAGCGTCGTCCTACTTGAAGCGCAGTATCGCCCCCACCTGATGCTCACCAAACGCCGCGGCGGCGGCCGTGTTGGGGTGAATGATCTCACCCTCGGCGTCGGTCACCACCGTCAGCCGCACCAGCTCCTCGGCCAGCTCGACCTCGAAAAGGTCGTCGACGTTCCCGCCGGCCGGGTGCTCGCTGGGGATCGGGCCGACGCCGTAGACATTCAGCCCGTAGTCTGCCCAGCCCTTCTCCGAGAAGTCGTTTTGCATCACCAGCGTCATCACCTGCCCGAGCTGCAGCGCCTTGAGCGTGTCGTCGATGCCGACGACGCCGCGATTGCCGGCCCCGACCTCGTCGAGCAGGGTCTTGACCGTCTCCAACTCCTGCTCGTGCTCCCTGGCGCGCACCAGCGGCAGGCTCGCTTCCAAGATCTCGTTATACGAGGCCTGGATGTCCATGTTGAGCGTGCCGATGATCGTCTTGTGTACCTCTTCGTGGAACTCGTTCATCAGCGCGTTGAGCATCACGTCGCCCCCGGCAACGATCAGCATACCGATATCACCCTCGATCACCGCCCGGCGCGTCTCCTCGGCGACGGCGCGCGCGAAGGAAGCGCGCCGCTCCACGTGACGGGTCTGGAAGCGGCGCTGAGACCAGCCGCCCTGGGAGTGGCGCTTGGCGGCGTCGTCGCCCCGGATCTCGACGCTGGCGACCGGCGACGCGCGGTTGATGACAGTCAGCACGGCGTCCTGCTGATCGGCCAGCAGCACGGCATACGGCGGATAGTCCTCGACGAGTTGGGCCATCCGCAGCAGCGCTGGCGTCGGGCCGGTCGTCACCTGGGTCTCGATCGGCATGGCCAGCACGAAGGTCTCATAGATGTTCAGGCTGTCGTTGGCGACGATGATGACGCCCTGCACTGCTGGGTCGATCCCCGCATCGATGAACGACATAATGCGCTGGTAGTCGCGCTCCAGGCTCTGACGCGCGGGTGATTCTTCGGGATGTGCTTCGACCAGGTCGCGGCCCTGATTCTCGAAGATCGTCATCGAGGGGCGGTGGCGCGGCCGACCGCCCTCCGGGCGCCAGTCGAGGTAGACCGTCATGTAGGGCACCTCGACCGACGGCTCGAAGCGCGCCATGCGCCGCAGCGATGCGCCGAGATTGGTCGAGAACCCGCTGTCGATTTCTTCGATGTTGATCTGTTCGACCGGATCAGTTGCCATCTGGTTATCACTCTCGTTTTGCCGACGAAGCAGCCAAAATCCGCTTCGATGGTACCATCGAGCGCCCGGGACGCCGGGACACAGGGGCACACTTTGGGGAGGATTTTTCGTGAAGGCTGTGGTGTTGCTCTCCGGTGGTCTGGATTCCACGACGGTGGCTTATCTGGCAGCCCGCGCGGGGTACGAGATCTATGCGCTGACCGTGCGCTATGGCCAGCGCCACGAGCGCGAGCTGGAAGCCGCCCGGGCCGTCTGTCGGGAGTTAGGCGTTGCCGAGCATCGCGTCGTGACGCTCGACTTCGGCGACTGGGGCTCGTCGCTGACCGGCTCCGGTGAGGTCCCAACGGCTGGCGTCGAGCCAGGCATCCCCTCGACCTGGGTGCCGATGCGCAACCTGATCTTCCTGGGCATCGCCAGCGGCTACGCCGAGGTCGTCGGCGCGGATGTCATTTACATCGGCGTCGGGCAGGTCGATTACTCCGGCTATCCGGATTGTCGTCAGGAGTTCGTCGACGCCTACCAGCGCGCCGCGGACCTGGCCAGCAAGCGCTACGTCGAAGAGGGCGTGTCGATCCCCGTGCTGACGCCGCTGATGCACCTGCCCAAGGCCGGGGTGATCCGCCTGGGCCTCGCCCTGGGCGTCAATTACGACCTCACCTGGTCCTGCTATCAGGGCGGCGACGAGCCCTGCGGCGTCTGCGACTCGTGCAGGCTCCGCGAGGCCGCCTTCGCCGAGGTCTACGGCGACTCCGCCGGGGCGCGGTAGAGCGCGTCGAGATCCCGGGCGATGGCCGGGAAGGAGAGCGCTGCCCGGAAGTGAGCCCGCGCTCGCTCCCCGAGCGTCCGGAGGTCGGCGGCGCTCAGCGCGGCGCGGGCCAACCCCTCGGCATCGCCGGGCTCGAAGTGCAGCCCGTAGCGGCCGCCCGCGGTCATCGCCGTGAACGACGGAATGCGGCTGACCAGCGGGATGCAGCCGCACGACATGGCCTCAAGCACGGCCAGGCCGCTCCATTCGCGCAGGCTAGCCTGGATCAGCACGTCGGCGCTGGAGTAGATCGCCTCCATCTCCTCCGGCCGCGCCCGCCCGCGGAACTCGACCCTGCCGGCCAGCTCCGGCGCTGCCTCAACGACGGCGCGCAACTCGTCGAGCATCTCCCCGGTCAGGTAGTAGAGGTACAGCCGTGCGCCCGGCTGGCTCCGTGCGATCAGCTGGAAGCCGCGCAGCATCGTCAGCGGATCCTTGATCGGATGCAGCCGCCCGGCCGATAGATACACTGGATCGCCGCGCATCCCGGTAATCCGGCGCGCCTCATCGCGCGGCATCCCGGCGAAGGGGCTGCTC
>DATGQR010000261.1:0-2810 GCA_035304105.1 Thermomicrobiales bacterium
GTCCTCGGTGATGACCGCGACCGTGACGCGGTGCGGCTCGCCGTGGGTGTAGATGACGAGTTCATGGCCGACCCGCGCATCCAGCTTGTCCGCCGCCGTCTGGCTGAGCGCCACGCTGTCCTCCGGCAGCCCATGGAGATCGATCGGCTCGCCGCCCGTGCTGCGTATGCCGCCGAAGGCGTCCAGGCGCCGAGTGTCCAGCCCGGTGAGCTGCAGCGCTGGCTCGGAGAGTCCGGTGGCGGTGTTCAGGGCCGGTACGGATTCAGACAGGAAGGGCAGGAAGGCGTTGATGTGCGGGTCTTCTGCCAGCCGGCGCTCAAGTGTCGCGACGATGGCCTGGGACATCACCGCGCCAGTGGGCGGCCCAGGGTCTTCCGCGCCGGACTCTGGCACGATGCGCTCGTCGGTCTGCCCGAGGATGCGGAGCACGTCGCTCTTGATGCTCAGGTTGAGCGTGTCGCCGGTCGTGAAGGCTGCTGCGATGATCAGCGTGCTCAGCATCAGGCCGATGACGATCAGCAGCGTCTGGGCCGGTCGCCGCGGGATGTTCCGCACGCCGAGCTTGAAGACCACCTTGTAGCGCAGCGCGATGTAGAGCGCGACCGCCAGGCAGAAGGCGAACGCGCCGAGCAGGGCGATCATGATCGTGGTGGTGGAGAGGCCGAAGATCTCGTTCATCTCGCGTCGCTCCCCTCAGCGTAGGCCGCTGTCGGCAGCGCGACGCGTTCCATCTGGGGATCGGCCGCAGCCGTCTTGCCGATTGCCGGCTCGGACTCGACAGCCGCCGCTTGCTCCAGGCCGTCGCTCACGATCTTGCCGTCCTTCATGCGGATGATCCGGTCACAGGCTGCGCCGACGGCGCGGTCGTGGGTGACGAGCACGAAGGTCTGGTTGTTGCGCCGGTTGAGGTCGCGCATCAGCGCCATGATCTCGCCCGCGTTCTGGCTATCGAGGTCGCCGGTCGGCTCGTCGCCCCAGACGATCGCCGGGTCGTTGACGAGGGCGCGGGCGATCGTGACGCGCTGGCGCTGGCCGCCGGAGAGCTCGGAGGGGCGGCGGTCGGCCCACTCGCCAAGGCCGACCTGCTCCAGGGCTGCCAGGGCGCGCTGGCGGGCGGCCTTCGGGCGGGCGCCGCTGACCAGCAGCGGCAGTTCGACGTTCTCAACTGCCGAGAGCACCGGGAGCAGGTTGTAGAACTGGAAGATGAAGCCCATCTCCCTGGCCCGGAACTCGGTGCGCTCGTCGTCCGAGAGCGTCGAGGGGTCGGTGCCATTGATCAGGATCTGGCCCTCGTCGATCGTGTCCAGTCCCGACAGGCAGTTGAGCAGGGTCGTCTTGCCACAGCCGGACGGTCCCATGATCGCGACCATCTCGCCGCGCTCGACGGTCAGGTCGACGCCGTTCAGGGCAGCCACGCTGATCTTCCCGGTGCGGTAGATCTTCGAGATGCCGCGCGCTTCGATGATCGCGCTCGTCCCGGCGGTCGGCCGGTGACTGTGATGGGTGGGGTGACGCGCAAGCAGCCTGGCCATGGTGGCTCCTCCCGATGTGCGAGCTGGCCGGCTCGGCCGTTTCGGACGAGAGCCGATCTCGCCGCTGAGTTGTGCTACCCCCGAAGGCTAAACCCGGGACCGCTACAGAGGTGTGCAGCCGCTTCGCGATGCGTTACAGGAACGTGTCACTTAATGCTCGAGTTCAAGCGTCCTGGCAAGGATGGCCGGAACGGGTATGCTGAGGGGCCTTCTACCTGGCTGGCGGTTATCCCATGAGCCACGAGAGGTGCGCGGCAGATTTCCCGAGAGTGCGAACTCAACAAGAGGCGTGCGGAGATTGGCGCTAAGATTCCGGCGCCGTTCGGTTGCGCAAGCCTTGTCTTAGCGTGCTGAGAATGTTACGGAAATGTAGCGTCTTACGAATCAGCGCTGGCGCGACTGTTGCGCAACATCCGACATGGTACGGCCCTAGACGTCGTATTCCGCTGGCCCCGCCTGCGACCGACGAGAGGCAAGCGACGATCGGGGCGCGCAACCCCGGCCCCTTTCTTCGCTCGGACGAACCATACGCGTCGATCGCTTGTCGGGCCCACATGAGAGGCCATCCAAATGAAACGCCTTATCCTGCTCTCACTGGAGGACGACGAACTCTTCTGGCTCCGGCTGCTGCTGTTGCGAGGCGACCGGATCGAAGCCCGGATCCCGAAAGAGACGCTCGACTGCCTTCTTCGCCAGCTCGATCGTTCGGCGCGGGCACGCATCCCGGCACAGGGGTATGACGGCGTGTCGCCGCCGGCAGCTCCGGAGCGGCCTGCCGGGCCGCTCGAAGCCGGCACCTTGGATTCCTGGATCTGATAGCACCGGCGGTCGCAATGCAGCTCGGCGGCGGGCGTGCCGTTGAGGTCGCCGTAGTTGCACTCGCGCAGGCGCCAGTCCACGAAGATGGGCATGGCAGGGCCGTTGAAGGCGATCTCGGCCGTCTCGACGGCGCGGCGTAGACCCGAGCAGAGGACGGCCATGATGCCGTCAGCGCGCCGCCGGCCAAGCTCGCGGGCCAGCTCCCGGCCGCGCGGTGAGAGCCTGCCGTGCAGCCAGCCAGACGCGATGCCTGCGTCGTTGTCCTCGCTCCATGCGTGCGTCTCGAAGACGATCTCAATCATGGCTGATTCGCTTTCGACCTCGCCCCCGCGCTGGGATGGGAGCGCTCAGAGCCGAGCCAGCCAGGCGCCCTCGATCCCCTGCGCGCCCGACTCGCTGATCGTGTTGGCCCGCCAGTCATACGAAGCCGGCATCAGCAGCGGGGCGAGCGCCAGCGCC
>DATGQR010000262.1:0-10893 GCA_035304105.1 Thermomicrobiales bacterium
GATCACCCCGATGAGGCACAAGCGATGGGCAGCGCCGGCAGGGACTGGGTTGCCCGCGAGGCGAGTGAGGAGCGATTCATGGCCCAGACACGCGAGATCCTGACTTCCATAGGCCAGAGACGCGCGCCGACGCGGCAAATCCTGCAGCGGCTACCGGTGATCCGGCGCCTCCGTCGACGCGGCCGGCGCCGAGACTTCGTGAGTTCCACCGACTACTGGATTCAGCGCTACGCGGACGGCCGCAGCTCGGGCGTCGGCTCCTACGGCCGCTTCGCCGAGTTCAAGGCCCAGGTGCTCAACGATTTCGTCGAGCGCCATGACATCACATCCGTCATCGAGTTCGGCTGTGGGGACGGCAATCAACTCTTGCTGGCGCGCTATCCAGTCTACGCTGGCTATGACGTGAGCGCCGACGCGATCGCCCGATGCCGGCAGCTCTTCGCCAGCGACGCTTCGAAGTCCTTCGGGCTGCTGGATGACTACCGGGGCGATCCGGCCGAGCTCTCGCTCTCGCTCGACGTCATCTACCACCTCGTCGAGGACGACGTCTTCCATGCCTATATGGAGACGCTCTTCGACGCGGCCGAGCGCTTCGTCATCATCTACTCATCCAACACCGATGAGTACGTCAGCGACTCTCCGCACGTGAGACACCGCAGGTTCACCAACTGGATCGACGCGCAGCGCCCCGAATGGGAACTGGTGGACCACATCCCGAACCCCTACCCGTACACCGGCGATCACAATACGGGCTCGTTCTCTGACTTCTACGTGTTCCAGAAGCGCGATGCAGCCTAACCCGAGTGAGAGTCGACAACGAGCCATGCGCCGCGAGGCAAAGGAATACAGCGATGACGATCTACGCGACGCCGGACGCAAGCGCTGAGGGGACCGCCCCGGGCCCGCCCGGGGGCCCGGGCCCCATGGTCTCGCACGTCGTGCCGTGCTATAACGCCCGACGCTACCTGCGAGAGTGCCTCGCCTCGATCGTCGCGACGGCAACCGAGCCATACGAGATCGTCGTCGTGGACGATGGCTCGACCGAGGAGATCGAGGACGTCGTCAGGGAGTTCGAGCCGCACGCTCGCTATGTCCGCCAGCACAACCAGGGCCCGGGAGCAGCCCGCAATACGGGTATCCGAGAGACGCGCGGCCCCTACATCCGCTTCGTCGACGCCGACGACGTCCTGCTGTCGGCCGAGGCGGCCCAGGCCCAGCTGGAGATGATGGAGGCGGATCCGGAGATCGGCCTGATCTACGGCCAGTCGATCGTGATCGACGCCGATGGCCGGCCCCAGGGCACGCGCAGGCCACGCTTCGCCAGCGCCAGCTACGTCCGGCCAGGGGCCGAAGAGTTGAACGAGCTGCTGCTCTTCAACTACATCACGACGTCCTCGACGGTGGTCCGCAGGAGCGTGGTGGAGCGCGCCGGATGCTTCCGTACCGACCTGCGGAGTGGCCAGGACTACGAGCTCTGGCTTCGCATGGCGCGGATATCCTCGTTCGGCTACCTCGACCGTCCGGTGGTCGCCTACCGCAAGCACAATCAGGGCGTCACGGCGAGGAAGACCCTGGCGCAGCGCCAGCACCTGGCCGAGGCGATCGATCAGATGTTCCTCGATCCGGACTTCGCGCGCCGGTACGCGGGCGTGCGAGCGCGCATCGAGGCGCGGCGCAGGTGGAAGGCAGTCACCGTCGCCTATCGAACCGGTCAGATGAATGTCGTGCGCCGCTCCGTGCTGCGGGAGCTGCCGCGCTCCATCCGGCAGCGAGACTGGCAGCTGGCCGGCGACTACGGCTGGCTGCTCGCCAGGGCGGTCTGGCCAAATGCCGTGCGCGAGCCGTTACGGGGCGCCTTTCGGCGCGTGAAGCTGCGCTCACTGGCTGACAAGATCTCGCCGGCCGATCCGGTTTGAGAGGAATCCCCATCGCGTTCGATGACCCCTCAACGACTCGCCCTCGCCGGGGTGAGGTTCAGCGAGGCTCGGCTGCCATCCAGGCAGCGCGCGACTCCAGCAAGGAGATAAGCAGGTCGAGCATGGGGTCGTGATGGGCCTCGCCGCGCCACAGCTCGTACCGGGAACGGCTGAGGGCGCGATCGAGCAGATAGGCCAGGAAGAGCGCCGGCAGGTGCGCCGGTGGCAGCCCGGGATGCCACCTCCGGCATCCGGACAGCCACTGGCCGGCCAGGAACGCTGGCGCTGCCTGCTTCCCGTAGAGCACGTGCGAGCGCGTTTGAAAATCGAAGTAGTCATACGCCGGAGTCATCTCCGGTTGAGCCGTCTCCCAGTCAAAGACGAATATCCGCCCACCTGGTTGAACGCGCACGTTCCAGGGGCCGAAGTCGCGGTGGGCGATCGACAGGTCGAGCTCACGCGCGCCTAGCGCTAGATCCACTTCCTCGACGACCTGGCGCAGTAGCTCGCGACGCTCGCGGGGCAGCCGGGGAACGATCTGCGCGTACATCGTCTGGATCGATCGCCACATCAGCGAGTCGGAGAAGCGCATGCGCCGGGACGAGGCGGCCGCGAGCATCTTGAGAAACGCGTCGTGCTCGGCGCCATACTCCGAACTGGATGACTTACCGCGCCCGGCGAGCTGTACGCTGACCAGCCCCCCGTCGACTGTATTCGCGCCGAGCAATGCCGGAACCTGGCCGCGCAGTTCGGGATGCCGCGCGAGCCGCATGAGCATATGGGCCTCGCGGTCGATCGCGTCCCGGGCCCCGGCTGTCCAGCCCACTTTCGCGAACGCCAGTGCGCGCCCGTCCTCGCCGATCACGCCGATCGTGAGCTTGCGGAACTCGCCCTCGGCGCCTGGCGAGAGCGCCAGCAGGGAGGCGTCCTGCCCGGTGACGGCCTGAAGGTAGCGCTCCAGCTCCGTTGGCTGGCGCCGGGCAAGCAGGATGACGTCGCCCGCCCGGTGCGCGAAGCCGAGCCGCGTCAGCCCGGACAGCGCTTGCTTCTTGAGGCGGGCGGTCAGCCGGTATGGCGCCAGGAGGTCGAGGCTCCCGACCGCCACCAGCCGATTCCCGAGAGGCACGAGGATGCGCGGATCGTCGAGCGACGGGATGGCGACGAACCGGAGAGCGTGGCGAAAGCCGTGAGCATCAAGCAATGTCGGGACATCCCGCGCCGGATCGATAACCACGACCGCGCTGTAGGCGTCGAGTCCTTGTGACGCCGAAGGAGAGCGAAGCGCCACCAGTGTGGGCGCGCCCGCGCCGCTATGCGCCGCGAGCTTGCGGCGCAACGCCGCCGAAACCGCGGCCCCGACGGAGATGCGCGTATCGCGCGGCAGCAAGCTCAACCAGTCAAGCGAGCGATCGCTTCGCGCGATGCTCGACGCCCTCGATCTCCCATTGCTTGATTCGAGGACCGTCAGCAGATCCCTCGTCCCGCTCATGGGTTCCGCGTGCCATCAATCGATGTCTCGCCGACCTGGTCTGTGTGCTGGGGAGTCCGGGCTCGCGATTTCGCCGCCAGGAGCTCGGTGTACAGGCGCTCGTAATCACGCACCATGCGCGACAGGCTGAACTGCGTGGAAATCCGCTCGGCCGCCAGTCGCGCGAACGCCTGCACCTCGACCGGGCGCAACATGGCGTACTCGATGGCGTGGGCCATCGCCTGGTGATCGCCGACCGGAATGAGCTGCCCGGTCTTGCCATGCACGACGACCTCCCGGTTGCCACCGATGTCCGTCGCGATCACCGGGATATTGAGCGCCATCGCCTCGAGGATCGAGTTCGAGCAGCCCTCGTTGTCGCGCGACGCCGAGACGAGCACGTCGCACGCCCCCAGCGCGTTAGCGACATCTCGGAGATAGCCGAAAAAGACGAGCCGGTCCCGGATTCCCAGTTCGGTCGCGAGGTTTTCTAGTTCGGTCCGCAACACGCCGTCGCCGATCACCGCACAGCGCAGTCCAGGGTACTGCGGGCATAGCTCGGCGAGCGCGCGGAACAGCACGTCATGCCCCTTGGGCGGCGTCAGGCTGGCCAGGATGCCGACCACGGTGCCTCTGGGCGGAACGCTGAGCATCTCGCGATACCGGTCGGCCGCGGCCTGATCGACGTGCAGGCGCTCGCGGTTGATGCCGTTGTAGATCACCCGAATCAGGCGCACTGGCACGCCGCGCTCGATCAGCATCTCCTTGCCGGCGACGCTGTTTGGCACGACGGCGTCGGCAAAACGGCTCAGCCGGTCCTCAACCGCGCGGTACATGTGATAGCCACGGCCACGCACCTTGCGCGCCCCGCAACGCTCGGTGACGATTGTCACCGGGGTGCGAACCAGCAGCGCCGGGAGCAGGCCGAAAAACGTCGCCGGGCTCAGAAATGGCTGCACGATGTCCACCCGATAGCGGCGCAGCAGGCGCGCGATCCGGAAAAGCGGCGATGGATCGTACTTCCCACGCCGGTTGAGGTTGACCACCTCCACGCCGGAGACGGCGCGAAACTCCGGCTCGAGCGCGCCACCGCCGTAGAGCGGCGCCACGATGACCCGGAAGCGGCGCTTGTCGATCCCGCGCACCAACTCCAGGAGCTGCTGCTCCGCGCCACCGATCTTCAGCTCATTGACGGGATACAGGACGGTGTGCAACTCGTTGCTCCCCTAATCTATGTCGATGGCATCGACGCGCCCGGCACGCGCGAGAACCGCCTGGCCAGGGGCAGCCGAATCTCCGGCCGCACCTCCGACTTCGCAACCCGCACCAGGGCAACCGAGAGACCCGCATACAGCCACAGCGCCACGCTGCTGTCCATGTAGTTGTGATAGGCCGAGTTGACGGCGTAGATCACCAGGCCGCCCACACCTCCAACGGCCAGCCCGCGAATCAGCAGGTCATGGTGCCTACTCGCGATCAGGAGGTTGCGCAGCGTCCCCAGGAAGATGCCGAGATAGGCGATCAGCGCGAAGATGCCCCAGGACATCCAGACACTCAGAAAGTCGTTGTGCGGGCGGTGACCGCCGATCGAGCTCGCGCCGCTGATCTCACGGCTGTCGTCATCCACGGCGTCGATGTAGTCAAGCGAGACCGCCTCGAAATGCTCGTGCCCGATGCCGTCAACGGGGTGATCCAGCGCGATCGCCAGACTCACCTCCCAGAGGGCCTCATGCGTGGCGGCGCTCTGGTCTTCGTTTGCGTCCTTGAAGTATCGATGGCCGAGCAGGCCGGTGTTCTCTAGGGCCGGGAAGAATAGGATGGCGCAAATCACCGCGCCGACGATGAACGCGCGGCGGTAGCCGCGCAGGAGCAGCCCCATCGCGATCAGCCCCGGCCCGAGCGCGAAGAAGCCGGACCGGGTATACGAGAAGGTGAGGCCCGCGAAGAGCAGGAAGGCCACGGTCCCCAGCATGATCCTCAGGCGGTCGATCCGCCACGCCCCGCACAGGATGACCCCGATCAGCGGCGCGAGCACGAACGTCATCTGGTTCGCCAGGGCGATCGGATTGGCCGACAGCCCGATCGAGCGGCCTTTCCAGGCGCGCACCGTCTCCGCGTCGGCCGCCCCGTACAACGCGAATGTGGGCGCGAAGTGCTGCAGGATCGCCGCGATTGCGGCAATCACGCCGATCACCAGCGTGACCTGCGCCACGCGCAGCAGATCCCGGCGCGTGCTGATCAACGTCGCAGCCAGCACCGCAACCAGCAATTGTCCGACCTGGTAGCGGAAGTACTGCAACACATACTCGTCCTGGGAGTGCATCGCATTGACGGCCGTCGCGATCACCAGGAAGGCAATGCATGGCAGGATGACGCGGCGAAAGTGAAGGTCAACGAAGCGCGTTCCTCGCAGGATCGCGACGCCGCCGATCAGCGCGGCGGCGAGGACGATCGCGAGCCGATGCGCGGCGCCCAGAGATGGGGAGCTGTAGCTGTAGAGCGTCAGCTCGGTCAGGATGACTGGGATCAGGATCCAGCTCGGGTGGTGCAACGCCAGGGCGAACACGCCGAACGTCAGCGCTGCCAGCCAGGTGGCGGTCGCGTACTCGGGGTCTTGCACGACGACCGAGCAGGCGTACGTCGCCAGCGCCATCAACAGCAGGTAGGGACGTATCGAACGCGCCCGGGGGGCGCGAGGGGCGGCCGCAACTGGCGCTGCGGCCCGCCCCTGAAATAGACGAGGACTGGCGTAGGTCATCGTCGTCTATGATCGCGCGCTGCGCGAGCCGTAGCCCGCATCGTCGCTTGCCCCGGCGCCCGCAGGGTCCAGGCGGCTGATCACCTGGCGCTGCTCCAGCTCGGTCAAGAGCGAGCCGAGGTCGACCTGCGGGACGGCGGCGAACTGTTGCTCTTCCGCGTTCCGGCGCCGATTGCGCAACAGGTCGATCAGGAGCCCCGCCGCCGCCGCGAGCGCGCCCCCGGCCAGGACGCCGAAGAAGCCCAGCTTCTTCAGGCTCGGTGTGCTCGGCGACGTCGAGGCGGCGCCGAACTGCATCAGCGAGGGGCCGGCGGTGAGCGACTCGATCTGCTCCTTGACGTACTGCGACGTCAGGCTCGATAGCTGCGACGAATAGGCTGACGCATACGCGGTGGAGATGAGCGGGTCCGTGTCCGGCGGGAGCTCAGAGATCAGTCTGCGGACCTCGTCGAGCTGCGCGGTGATCGTCCCGATATTCTCCTCGACCTCGCGGATCTGGTCGGCCAGGATGCGCTCAAAGTCGGCGCGAGCCTGCTGGATACCCTCGCCGGGGGGCTCACCCTGCGACAGGCGCTCGAACTCGAGCTGCCGGGCTTGCTCCTGCTGGTAGCTGCCCTGCAACGTGAGCAGCCGTTGTTGCTGGTCGCGCAAATCCGATTCCAGCTGGCGCTCGCGGCTGAAGAGTTCCGCGGCCGCGAGCTGCTGGCGGGTGAAGTCGATCTGGTTCTGCAGCTCCTGCTCGCGGGCGAGTGCCTGATCGCGGCTGCGGTTGTTGACATCGGCGACCATCACCGAGGCGAACGTGTCCGCGATGATTTGCGCGCGCTCGGCCTCGGGGTCAAACACTGTGATCTGGATGAAGTTCGTGCCGCGCCGCTGCTCCACATCCAGCAGCCCCGAGCGCGCCATCTCGTCGAGATCCTCTGCCGTGATCGCGACGGACGCCGGGAGCGCCTGGGCTACGAGGTCGTACATCCTGGTCGACTCGCCTTCGGCGGCGAAGTTCGTGGCGGCGGAGCGAGCCTGACCGGCCTTGTCCGTCGGGTCGGTATTGGTGTTGGCCGAGACCTGAACGAGCGCCGTCGACTCATAGGTCACCGGCCCCATCTTCGAGTAGGCTACGGCCACCACGACCCCCAGGAGCACGCCCAGGGCCAACAGCCACCACCAGCGCAGCGCGAACTCCAGGACCGGGTCGCGCTCGGCCGGGGGGCCCGAAGCAACGTCATACGGCTGGCGATAATCAGTAAGCAACTGCGTCTCCGATCGCTGTTCTGGTCGCGCTGCTGATGCAGTTTGCGACGAATTCGAGCTGTTCCTGCTCGAGCTCGGCATACATTGGCAGCGACAGGATCTGGCCCGCGAGCGCTTCGGTCACGGCCAGACTGCCGGCATTTCGACCCACTCCGCGCGAGGCGACTTGCTGATGGATGGGAACCGGATAGTGGATACCCGTTGCGATGCCGTGGTCGGTGAGGATCTCCCGCACGCGCTCGCGTTGCTCGACCTGGACGACGAACAGGTGATAGATGTGCCGGCCGTAGGATGCCTCTTCCGGCACGACCACGTATGCCTCTTCGAGCAGCCGGCGGTAGGTGTCTGCATGCCGGCGGCGAGCCTCGTTCCACTCATCGAGATAGGGCAGCTTTACCCGCAGCACGACCGCCTGCAACTCGTCCAGCCGCGAGTTGACGCCCATCTCGACATGCTCGTACTTGGATGCCGAACCGTGATCGCGCAGCAGCCGGATATGATCGGCCACGGCCTTGGAGTTGGTGGTCACGGCGCCGGCATCGCCGTAGGCGCCGAGGTTCTTGCCCATGTAGAAGCTGAAGGCGGCCGCGTCGCCGATGCTGCCGGCGCGGCGACCCTTGTACTCCGCGCCGTGCGCTTGGCAGGCGTCCTCGATCACGACCAGCCCGTGCTGCCGGGCGAACTCCATGATCGGGTCCATGTCGGCCATCTGCCCGTAGAGATGCACCGGCACGATCGCCCGTGTCCGCGGTGTCACGGCGCTGGCGAGCTTCTCCGGGTCGAGCGTGTAGGTCCTGGGGTCGACGTCGACGTAGACCGGGATGGCACCCACGCTGGTGATCGCTTCGGCCGTGGCGATGAAGCTGTGCGCTACGGTGATGACTTCATCGTCCTGGCCGACACCACAGGCTTTGAGCGCCAGCACGAGCGCGTCGGTGCCGTTGGCCACGCCCAGGGCATAGCGCGCGCCGCAGTACTCCGCGAACTCGGCTTCGAAGGCGCGCACGTTCGGGCCAAGCAGCAGATTCATATCCGCCAGGGCATCCTGGAAGCCGGCCATGATCTGCGATTGGATCGTCGCATACTGTGCTTTGAGGTCGACAAAGGGGATCTCCATGCGGCCCAACTCCATTCCGTTCGAGCGCACGCCGATGTCCTTCCAGTTGGTCATGGTCATGATTGGTATCGCTCCCTAGAGCGTCCTGAGGCAGCCGTCGATGATGTCCTCAAGACCGGGAATCACCTGCTGTTCGAGCGGTCCGGAAGATGGGATCGGAGTATCCGCCGCCGCTACTCGCGCCACGCGCACGCCGGGAATCTGCTCGGCGACGCGGCTGATGACTTCCGCGCCGATGCCGCCGGTGCCCTCTTCGATGAAGACGAAGCGGCCCGTGCGGCCGGCGGAGGCGGCCAGCGTCTCCAGATCGAGCGGCTTGAGCGTCCGTAGATCGATCACCTCGCAGTCCACGCCTTCGGAGCCGAGCACGTCGGCCACCTCCAGCGCGATCCCGAGCATGCGGCCATACGATGCCAGCGTCAGGTCGTTGCCCCGCCGCCGCACTGCTGCGCGGCCGATCGGGACGAGCGCGCCGGCGGCGTCGACCTCTCCTTTCACGGGATAGAGCAACTTGTTCTCGATGAAGATCACCGGGTTATCATCGCGGATCGCACTGCGCAGCAGCCCGTAGGCGTCCGCCGGAGTGCCGGGCGCGACGACCTTGAGCCCCGGCACCTGGATCAGCCAGCCCTCAAGACTCTGCGAATGGCTGGCGCCGTAGCCACGCCCAGCGCCGGCCGGGGTGCGCACGACCAGCGGGACGGCGTACTGCCCGGCGTACATGTAATGCACCTTGGCGGCGTGGTTGGCGATCTGGTCCATCGCCAGGGCGATGAAATCCATGAACATGATCTCCACGACCGGCCTCAGCCCGGTCATGGCCGCGCCGACGGCGACGCCGACGAAGCCGTTCTCCGAGATCGGCGTCGAGATCACGCGCCGTGGGCCGAAGAGCTCGGGCAGGTCGCCGGCCACGCCGAACGCGCCGCCGTTGGCGAAATCCTCGCCCATCAGGACGATGCGCTCGTCACGCTCCATCTCGGCGCGCAGCGCCTCGTAGAGCGCGTCGCGGTAGCTGATGGTTCGCAGTTGCAGTGCCGTCGCGGTCATCGGGCGTCTCTCTCACTGAGCGATCAGCCACGCTTCGCCTGCCGGCGAGGCCGTGGCGGCGTAGGCGCCAACCAGCGCCTCGTCCTCGGCGTAGGGGCTTTCCAGGGCAGCCTCCGTCGCCGCAGCGACTTCGGCATCGATCTCAGCCTCGATCTGTTCCAACTCCGCTTCCGGCACGCCGCCGGCACGGAGGAACGCACGCCAGTTCGCGATCGGGTCGCGCGCCTGCCACGCCACGATCTCCTCGCGGGAGCGGTACTTGGTGCCGGTGTCGCTCTTGGAGTGTCCGGAGAAGCGGTAGGTCTTGCACTCCAGCAACGTCGGCCCCTCGCCGGCCCGGGCGCGCTCGGCGGCTTCCAGCGCGGCGGCGCGCACGGCCAGCAGGTCCATGCCGTCGACGATCCGGCCGGGGATGCCGTATCCGGCGGCGCGGGCCGCGATGTCATCGACGCTGGTCACCTGGCGCTGGGGCGTATACATCGCGTAGCCGTTGTTCTCGCAGATGTAGACGACCGGCAGCTTCCAGACGGCGGCCATGTTGAGCGCCTCGTGGAAGGTGCCCTGGTTGGCGGCGCCGTCACCGAAGAAGCTGAAGACCACCGCGCCCGTCTCGAGCGTCCGGGCGGTCAACGCCGCGCCGGTCGCCACCGGGATGCCGCCACCGGTGATGCCGTTGGTGCCCAGGAAGTTCAGGTCACGGACGGCGATATGCTGGGAGCCCCCCTTGCCGCGGCAATACCCGCTGACGCGCCCACAGATCTCGGCGATCAGCGGCGCGACCGCGGCCCCCTTGGCGATCAGGTGCCCGTGGCCCCGGTGGGTGCTGACGACCTGATCCTCAGGCCGGGCCACCGAGAGCGCGCCGACGGCGACGGCCTCCTGGCCCACCGAGAGGTGCGCCGTGCCCATCGTCATGCCGCGCGAGAAGAGCGCGCCGATCTGCTCCTCGCAGCGCCGGATGCGCAGCATCAGGCGGTAATACTCGAGGTACTGGTCGCGGTCGAAATGTGCCATCACGACCGTCCGTTCCGGCGGCTCGCGCCAATGATCCGGGCCGGCACGCCGCTGACAACGACGTCGTCCGGGATGTCGTTGACCACGGCCGAGCCGGGCGTGACGATGACGCCGCTGCCGACCGTGATCGTCGAGTTCAGCGCCGCCCCGACTCCGACCAGCACGTTCTCCTTCAAATGCACGACGCCGGAGAGCGCGCAGCCGGGCGAGAGGTGCGAGAACGGCCCGAGGTAGCAATCGTGGGCCACGACCGCGCCGACATCGACGATCGCGCCCTCGGCGACGACCGTGCCGGGGCCGATCACTGCGCCGGCTT
>DATGQR010000263.1:0-4010 GCA_035304105.1 Thermomicrobiales bacterium
GAGCAGCCAGGCGCGCCAGCCCGCCGGCAAGCCCGTGGCCCTCTGGCGCTGGTGCGCCGGTTGCGTGCGAAGTTGCTCGATCTGCGTCCCCGTCGGCTGACCCGCCATGCTCTCTCCTGCCGAATGCCGCTTGCGGCACCGATGCGATAGGCTCTAGCCTACCAACGCGCGCTCCGGCGGTGGGACGCGCGCTCGATGAGAGGAAAACAGGGTCGCGATGGTTAGCGAGGCCGCGCTCTCAGTCTCACGCCTGGGGATCCTCGGCGGCTCGTTCGACCCGATCCACGTCGGGCATCTGGTGGTCGCCGAGATCCTGGCCTACGAGCTCGATCTGGAACACGTCATCTTCCTCCCGGCCGGCCAGCCGCCACATAAGCCCACACAGACGCTGGCGCCCGACGCCGACCGCCTGCGGATGATCGAACTGTCGATCCAGGGAGTGCCCGAGTTCTCGGCCAGCACGCTCGATCTTGACCGCCCCGGCCCCTCGTACACAGCCGACACGCTGGAGGAGCTGCGCGCCCGCACCGGACCAGCAACCGAGCTCTTTTTCCTGATGGGTATGGACAGCTTGCGCGACTTTCCCCGCTGGCACCGCCCGGAACGGATCGCCGAGCTGGCGCGACTGGGAGTGGCCCGGCGCCCGGGCGTCGACGTCTCCCGCCGCGAGGTCGAGATTCAGGTTCCCGCCGCGCGCGGGCGCATCGACATCATCAACGTGCCGCTCATCGATATCTCATCCAGCGACATCCGCGACCGCGTCCGCACCGGACGGCCCTACCGCTTCCAGGTGCTGCCCGAGGTTGCCGCCTACATCCGCGAAGCCGGCCTCTACCGCCGGCTCCAGCCGGCCGCGCTCGGGGCGCTCGATTCCTAGCGCGACCGACAGCTCCGGCAGCCGGTTGACATCGCCCGAAATCCGGACGTACACTCAACGGTCGACTGTCTGCGCGGTGCCCGCGCGGCACAGGATCGCTCGTGTCCACCGAACGAGGGCGCAGGGGAGCTGGAACGTTGCGCATCAAGACCTGGCACACGCTTATCCTCATCGGAATCATCGCCCTCTTCTCGGGCTGGATCGCATTGCCCTCCGATGTGCTCAATTTCAACGGCTGGAAGGACAACTTCTACGTCCGTGAAGGGCTCGATCTCCAGGGCGGCCTGCAGGTCGTGCTGGAAGCGCGGCCGCCCGAAGGCCAGTCGGTCGACAGTGGCGCCCTCGAAGGCACCCGCGACACGATCGAGCGGCGCGTCAACTCGCTCGGCGTGAGCGAGCCAGTCATCCAGACGCGCGGCGACAACCAGATCCTGGTGGAGCTGCCAGGTATCGATGACCCCGAGGCGGCCATCGACGTCCTGAAGGCAACTGCCCTGCTCGAGATCATCGACGCCAGCGTCAACCCGCCGTTCGTCGGCCAGTACGTAAACACCACGCTCGGCCCGGCAACCGACGCCGTCACCGCCGACGCCGAGGTCCAGCCAGACACCAGCGGCCCCACCTACGAGACGATCGTCTCCGGCGCCGACCTGGCAGATGCGTACCCGACCCAGACCAGCTTCGGCACGATCGTTGTCGGCTTCGAGATGAACTCCGAGGGCGCCGACAAGCTGTTCCAGTTCACCAGCACTCACATCGGCCAGGAGATGGCGATCGTCGTCGACAAGCAGGTCATCAACGTCGCCACGATCCAGGACGCCATTGGACGCTCCGGCCAGATCACCGGCCTCAACCGCCAGCAGGTCGAAGAATTAGCGCTACAGCTCAAGTCGGGCGCCCTGGCGACGCCACTGGAGGTCGTCCAGAGCCGCACCGTCGGGCCGACGCTTGGCCAGGACTCGATCGACAAGAGCATCACCGCCGGCCTGGTCGGCCTGGGCCTGGTCGCGGTCATGATGGTGCTCTACTACCGCATCCCGGGCGTGCTCTCGGTCGTGGCGCTGATCATCTACACCGCGATCGTCTTCGCGCTCTTTAAGATGATCCCGGTGACATTGACGCTGGCCGGTATCGCCGGCTTCATCCTCTCGATCGGCATGGCTGTCGACGCCAACGTGCTGATCTTCTCCAGGTTGAAAGAAGAGCTCCGGCGTGGCCGGAGCGTGCGCGTCGCCGTCGAGGCCGGCTTCGATCACGCCTGGCCGTCGATCCGAGACTCCAATATTTCAACGTTGATCACCTGCGCGATCCTGTACTGGTTCGGCCAGTACGTCGGCGCGAGCGTCATCCAGGGCTTCGCGCTGACGCTGTTCATCGGCGTGGCGGCCTCGATGTTCACCGCGGTCGTCGTCACGCGCAACTTCATGCGCTTCATGCTGGACCGTCGCTGGTTCGTCAACCACTGGTGGCTGGGTGTGGAGTCCACCCGGCCTGAGTACGGCGTCGCCGACTAGCCGCGGGAGAGGCACAGAACCATGCTCGATCTGGTAGGCAAGCGCAACCTCTGGTTCCTGATCTCCGGGCTGCTGCTGCTCCCGGGACTCATCTCACTCGCATTCAATGGCCTGGAACTGGGCATCGACTTCACCGGCGGCACCAACTGGGAGCTGCGCTTCGAGCGCGAGCCCAACACCGACGACGTCAACCGCACCCTCTCGGATCACGGCTTCGGCGGCAGCCTCGTGCAGCTGGCAGAAGACAACACGGTGATCATCAAGATGGACGAGCTGCGCGAGGGCTCGCCCGAAAAGACGGCCATCGAGAATGA
This sequence comes from Thermomicrobiales bacterium, assembly GCA_035304105.1. Classification (GTDB taxonomy): domain Bacteria; phylum Chloroflexota; class Chloroflexia; order Thermomicrobiales; family CFX8; genus JAUIIK01. The sequence continues at coordinate 2,706 of DATGQR010000263.1, forward strand.
TCTGCGCGAGCAATTCGGCGAATTCGAGGAGATGAGCCTCGTCAGCGTCGGGCCTTCCGCCGGGCGTGCCATTCGCGACCGCGCGGTCTTCGCGGTCGGCCTGGCCGCGGTCGGCATCTTGCTCTACATCGCGTTCGCCTTCCGCAACACCCAGAACCCCTTCCTCTACGGGCTATGCGCAATCATCGCGATGTTGCACGACGCGCTCTTCGTGCTCGGTGTCTTCTCGATCCTCGGCTGGCTCGCCGGCGTCGAGATCGACGCGCTGTTCGTGACCGCCATGCTCACCATCATCGGCTTCTCGGTCCACGACTCGATCGTCGTCTTCGACCGCATCCGCGAGAACCTGGCGGCCAAGCTGGCCCCGACGTTCGAAGAGATCGTGAACTACAGCATCGTCCAGACGCTGGTGCGCTCGATCAACACCTCGTTGACCGTCGTCTTGACGCTGGCCGCGCTCTGGCTGTTCGGCGGCGAATCGACGCGCTGGTTCGTCTTCGCCCTGCTGATCGGCGTCGTCGCCGGGACCTACTCGTCGATCTTCAATGCCGCTCAGCTCCTGGTGGCCTGGGAGCACGGCGACATCAAGCGCCTGTTCACCTTCTGGCGCCGCGATCAGCGCGCCGCGCCCGAAGGCAGCGCCCCGGCGCGAGCACGGTAGCGGTTGAGATTGCCTGCGCACCCCATCGCCCACGTCGGCGTCATCGGCGGCGGCATCACCGGATTGACCGCCGCCTATCGACTGGCGCGCATCGGCTACCGGGTCACCCTCTGGGAGAGTTCGGACGAGTTCGGAGGCCTTGCGGCCGCGTTCGAGGTTCCCGGCGGGTACCTCGAGAAGTTCTATCACCACCTCTTCATGAGCGACCGGGCCATCGTCGCGCTTGCCAATGAAATCGGCGTCGGCCACACGCTGCGCTGGCTGCCCTCACAGAATTCCTACTTCTCAGACGGCCGGATCTACTCGCTCGCCAGCCCGATGGATCTGCTGAAATTGCCGGTCGTGCCCTTCATCGACCGTATCCGCATCGGCCTGGTGACGCTCTACCTGCAGCATATTCCCTCGATTGACGAGCGTTGGCACGCCCTCGAGCGCGTCACGGCCGCCGACTGGCTGCGCAAGTACATGGGCGAGCGCGCCTTCAATCGCACCCTTGGCGCTCAACTGCGCGCCAAGTTCGGCCCGCGCGCGGACGAGATCGCGATGGTCTGGTTCTGGAACAAGATCTACCTGCGCACCCAGTCGCGGCCCGGTATCCTCGGGCAAGAGCGCCTGGGCTACTTCGACGGTAGCTTTCGAGTCTT
>DATGQR010000264.1:0-2251 GCA_035304105.1 Thermomicrobiales bacterium
TTGCGCGCGGGCTACCTCGGGCTTGACGATGACGCTCTGGCCGTCGGCCGGGATCCCCACCGCCTGGTTGACCACCAGGCGCTCGTAGCGGCCCGTCTCCGCGTCGTAGCGGTCGGCGTAGGCGAAGCGCTCCGGGATCGAGGCCACCCCTTCCTGAATGGCGGCCAGCAGCACCTCCGGGCTCTGGAGGCGCTCCAGGTAGAGGTACTGCGCGTAGAAGTCGCGCAGCTCGCTGACCAATACGTGGTCGCCGCGCCAGAGCGGCACGCGGTCCAGCTTCATCTCCAGGATCGCCGAACCCAGCGTCGTCGCCAGCTGCCCGTCGTTGATCAGCTTGCGCGACGCCCGTTCGGCCAGCGGCTCATCGCCCTGCAGGCGCGTCGCCGTCCAGCCGATCTCGTCGCTGGGGTCGGGCTGGTCGGGGTAAAGCAGCCAGCAGTAGGTCTGCGGGATGCGCTGGTCGACGGTGCGGTCGGCTTCCTGGCGCTTGTTGCGTGCCTGGTTGGCCTGAAACGCGTCGAGGTTGAGCGACTCGCGCTCCTCGTCGATGCTCTTCCAGGCCAGATATTGACGCACGGCCGCCTCCAGCTCGCCGAGGCGCTGCCGGTCGGCCGCAAGGAAGACCAGCGTGTTCTGGAACTGGCGCGGGGCGTTGCCGCGCGAGGTGAGAATCTTGCGAGCATATTCCTGGGCGCGTGTCTCGTCGCGCGAGGCGTGGGGTGTCGACGGGCCGAGGATCACCAGCCGCGCGTCGCGGTCCTCCGGCACTTCGTCGGACGACTCCGGCGCCACGTGGACGCGGGCGAAGTCGCCGCGCGCTTTGGCCGCGTCGCGCAGGCGGCGGATGATCTCCTGTTCGACCTTGTCCGCATCCTCCAGTTGGGCGCGGTCCTGCGCCAGGCGGTTGACCGACGGCTGGGTCGAATACCAGTAGCGGCGGCCGTCGACGTAGAGGAACGTCGCCGCGTCGGTCAGGCGGCGCAGGGCGTCGCCGAAGGTCGCCACGCTCTCGCCCGGCTGGACGCAGGCCAGGTTGATCGAGCGGTCGTCCAGCCCCCGGTTGGCGGCGTGGACGATCGGCGCCGAGCCGATGTAGATCGAGCGCGACACCCGCCGGCTGGCCGAGTAGCGCCCCAGGTTGGGGTTGTCGCGGTCGAGCTGGAGCGGCAGCGAGTTCGGGCCGTCCACGTCGCGCTCGATGATCGGCTGCCAGCTGTCCTCCAGGTAGCGCGTCAGCTCGTACTGCACCGCCGGGTCGTCGATCGGCACGGTCGAGGGCATGATCAGCAGGTTGGTATCGCCGCGCTCCCAGAGCGAATGGATCACGCTGGCCATCAGCCGCAGCACCCCGCGCGTGCGCTGGAAGCGCTCCAGCGTCGACCAGTCCTCGTAGAGCCGGTCGAACAACTCCGGGTGGATCGGGTAGGCCGCCCGCATGCGGCGCTCGTAGTCGCCCTCGCGGCAGTTGGGCGGGAACTCCTGCGGGTTCGCACGGTAGTGATCGATGAAGGCGCGGATCGTCACGTCGCGGTCGACGAACTTCTGCGGGTCGGTGATCTCCTGGAAGAGCCGCCGGCGCACGATCTCGAAGCTCTCGTCGGCGCTGGCCGGCTTCCAGACCGACTCGATGCGCGCGAAGGTGTTCTCCAGGCTGGCGCGGGCCTCCTGCCCGGCCTCGCCGCCCGTCTCGATGTCGGACTGCGGCAGGCTGGCGATGACCAGCGTGCCGGGCACGGCGCGCGCCGCCTCGGTCAGCGCCTGGGCGAATGACAGGTTCGCGTCGAACGAGCCGCCCGGCAGCCCGCTCACCCCGTAGAGCTGCCGCACGTAGGCGACCCACTCGTCGATCAGAATCAGCGACGGCTCGGCCTCGATGAAGAGTTGCCGCAGCACGTCCGAGCCGGGGCTGGCGCCGGCCCGGTCGGATTCGGCGACCAGCTCGTAGCCGCGCCGGCCCAGCAGCTGCCAGGCCATATCGCCCCACAGCGTGTTGACCACCGTGCCGTCCGGCTTCGTCTCCGGCTGGGCCGGGCCGCGCGCCGTCCCCACCAGCACGGCGCGGTTGGCGCGCGCCGGGGCACGCACGCCGGCGTCGGCCAGCACCTCGTCGACGCCCGGCAGGTCGGCCGGGTCGGCGTCGGAGAAGAGGTGGTAGAGCGCCAGCATCGTGTGTGTCTTGCCGCCGCCGAAGTTGGTCTGCAGCTTGACCACCGGGTTGCCGCCCCCGCCGTCGTCAAGCCGCTTGACCGCG
>DATGQR010000265.1:0-8561 GCA_035304105.1 Thermomicrobiales bacterium
TCGGAGGAGGTAGAGCGCGTAGGCGTTTGGGTGAGGGAAGGGGCCATCCACGCGCAGCACGCCGCCGGCCGAGACCCCCTGCCCGAGGACGCCATCCAGCAGGCCCCAGACCGCAGCCCCGAGCACCCCCGCCGCGAAGCCGCCGGCGATTAGGGTTCTCGCTCCCCGGTTTCGCGCGTGCAGGAGCAGCAGGACGACGAATGCCAACGGCTCGGCCAGCGTCCAGCGCCACTCGCGTAATCCCGCGGCACGGGCATCGACGTCATTGACGGCGAGCAGGAGAGTGAAGCCTGCCAGGCCGAGCAGCGCGAAGGCCGCGACGCCCAGCAAGAAGGCGGGCGGCGCAATGCGCGCGATTCCCTGTCGCGTCAGAGTGTCGAGGATTCCCGTGCGCCCAGCCAGGCGGAGCTGACGCAGGAAGATCACTGCCGAGCCGGGTAGCAGCGCGCCGAGCAGCAATTCCGATGGCGCGAACGTGGCGCTGGCCAGGTCGAGCGGCTGGTGGTAAAGCGGCAGCGTCGCGGCGATCAGGGCCAGCAGGGCGACCGGCCGCCACCAGCCGATGAGCGCCAGCGCCAGCCAGTTCACGGCCACCAGCGGCAGCGGCGCGGGCTCGGCGGCGTAGAGCGTCACCAGCATCAGCACGCTCGCCGTGACCGCCAGTGTCAGCGGTCGCACATCACTTCTCATCGAGGCCATAGGCTCTCGGGTGGGTGACCTGCGGCGTCTCCAGCGGCGGCAGGGCGTTGCGATCGCGAATGTCCTGGACGCGCGCCAGGCCCACGACGGCCATGGCGACGGACGCGATCGCGACCAGCGCCAGCGTGGTGACACCGGCGTGCCAGCCCGTCTCCGGCTGGCCGCTGACGAACAGGCCGGACACGGTGACCTCGCCTCCGGTCGTCATGATCGCGATGGTGTGCCGCCCGGCCGCCAGCCCTTCGGCCAGCACGACGGCGGCGTCCGTGGCCTGGCTAGCGCTCAGGTCGATCTCCGCGAAGGGCGGCCCGGGGTTCGACGGCTCCGGGTCGATCCAGACGGCTACGCTGCCAGCGCTCGGGGAGAGCAGCGTTTGGAGATAGATGGTGGTGCCAACGAATGTCGATTGAAGGAGGGCGCCTTCCTGGGCCGTGTGACGGTAGCTGATGCGCCCGATCATCGATGGCTGCCATTGCTCGCTGAAGTGGATGGCGGGCGAGTGGACGCTGGAGAAGCCTTCCGGAAGCTGGGCGGCGTCGAGCTGAACGTTCGCGATCGAGGCGGTCAGCGCCGCCGGATCCAGATCCCGGTCGGGCTGCAGCAGGATGAGTGCGACCTGCGCGGCATCCTGAATCGCGCTGCTGGACACCTCTAACTCACCCGGCCCCAGCGGCGCGGTCACATGTACTCGCGGGAGCGCGTAGGTGTCACCGGCGAAGCTTCGCAGCGCCTCGGCGCGCAGGTCGTCGAAGGAGGACACCGCCTCGATCTCGGCCATCGCACCGGTCGAGAGGGGGACCAGTCGGCCGGGGAGAGCCGGCGCGCCGTAGCGAACCTGCTCGGAAATCGACGCGGCCCAGGTGCGCTCGGAGGTCGATGGGCAGGCGGTCAGGTAGGCGATGCGGTCGGGGTAGCGATCGCGCAGCGTGTCGACGGTCAGCTCGGCCAGCACGTCATCCTCCACCTGGGTCACCGGGCGGTCGAGGCACAACGCGACCGTTGTCTCCGTGGTGACGGCCATCAGCTGGTCGAGCGCCTGGAACGCCGGCCCGCGCTCGTTCGCGCTGAGGAGCGCGGCGATGATGTCGGCATCGACCGGGACGACTACCAGGCCGAATGCCCCTGCGCCGCCGGATTCCAGCCACTGCACCGCCTCCAGCGAAGGCCTGTCGGACAGGTCGAGCCCGAAGACCTTCTCGCGCGGGAAGGCAAGCGGCTGATCGGGGACCGGCGATAGGTCCGACCCCACGCCGCCCTGCTCGGCGAGGCCCTGGAGCAGCGCCGCGCCGAGCGCCAGCAATACGATGAGTAGTGCTGATACACGCACCAGCCGCTGGCGGAGAAGCTGGTCGACTCTGGAGTTCATCGTGCCGCGCCCCGCCGCAGGAGAACGTAGAGCCCGGCGCTGGCGATCAATGCCGCCGCGCTGGCAGCCGCGAGCCGGTAGTCGCGCCGTCCCTCGACCACCAGGCCATCGACTAGCAGCGGCTCCTCGCCGGTCACTTCGACCTCCACCGTGACGCGCCGTGGCGCGCTGCTTGCCGAGCCGTTGAACAGCTTCAGCCGGTCCTCCCCGGCCTCGACGTCGATCGTCTTCGTGCCGCCATTATCGCTCAGGCGCAGCTTGACGGCCGTCGCCGGCTGGCCGGGTGCGAGCTGGAGGCTGGCCGCGTTGCCGTCGATCTCGATCAGCAAGCGCGCACCGGGCCGGCCGGCGATGTACTCGCCGCCCGATGCCTCCGGGGCGCGCACCACCGGCCACTGGCCGAGCGGGCGGATCGGCGCCACCAGGTCGTTGTGGACGCCGTCGCCAGCGACGCGAAGCTCGTCGCCAAGGGCCTTGACGGACCAGTAGAGCGGCCGGGGGGTGAAGGCGACGTCGACCATCCGGAAATAGAAGTCCGAGCGGCTCTTCGGGATATCGCCGACCTGCCGGAAATACCAGGTGTTGGCCACACCGAACCACGCGTGCCGTTCGCGCATGAACTCGATCCCAGCGCGCGTCCATTCAGCTTGCCGGGCCTCATCGACGCGCGACCAGATGAGCTGGTCCGCTGGAAAATCGGGCGGCGAGGCGTTCCAGCCATACTCATTGAGCCAGATGGGCTTCCCGCCGTCGCCATTGGCGATCGCCAGCTCGCGCAGCAGCTCGATGCGCCTGATGTTCAGCGCGCCCGGATCCGGCGCGGCGTCGTAGGGCTGATCGAGGCCGTAGGCATTAGCGGACATAATATCGAAGTAGGGCGCGACGCCAGCGTCGTAGAGCGCCTGCCAGTAGCTCAGGTCGTCCATGGCGCGCTCTGAGTTCTCGGTGGTCATCGCCATTGGGGCGGAGAGGATGACGACGTTGGGATCGATGCTCCAGGCAGCCTCGGCGGCAGCGCGCAGCAGCCGCGCGTAGCCCTCGGGGTCGATTGCGCCGCCCCATTCAGCGGCCAGATTCGGCTCGTTCCAGACCTGAATGAATTGCACCCGGCCCTGATAGTGGCGCACGAACTCGGCGATGAAATCGGCGTAGTCGGCATAGTTCTCGGGCGGCGCGGTTGCGCTGCTCCCGAACGGCCGCGCCCAGTCCGGCGCCAGGTCGATCCGGGCGATGACTCTCAGGCCGTTGCGTTCGGCCAGCTCGACGATATGGTCGTACTTCGCCCAGGCGTCTTGCTGGAAGCGGTTATCCCAGTAGACGTCCTGCTCGGTCTCGATGTCGCGCCAGGGGAAGTGCTGCTTGATCCAGCCCGCGCCGGCCTCGGCGGCCATCTCCACCGTACGCTCGCGCTTCCAGGCCTCGACCTCGTGGCCGAGGAAGGTGTTGACGCCGATCGGGTTGACCTGCGTCCAGGGAATCTCGCCGGATGCCGCCGCATTACCGGGCGAGCCCGCTGCCTGGCGCCAGGGTTCGAGCTGGACGGTGGACCAGATCAGCGCAATCAGGGCGATGACGGCGGCGACGCGGAGGGCCATCAACGCGGTCTGCCTGCTCGGGAACGTTCGGGAGCGTGCTGCTTGTGGGGTGCTGGACATCGGGCCTTGCTCCGACTAACGCTCGACACTGGCAGCGGATTATAGCGATGACCGTGGTTGCCCATGAGCACGGAGTACACTCTGCCCCGTAGGGAAAGGGCAGGTTTGGTGAGTGTGACAGCAAAACTCGGCATCATCGGCGGCAGCGGCCTCTACGCCCTCGACGGCTTCGAGACCAGCGACGAGATCGCGTTCCAGACGCCCTACGGTAAGCCCTCTGACCCCGTCAGGGTCGGCACCCTCGCCGGTCGGCGGGTCGCCTTCATCAGCCGACACGGCCGCGGCCACCGCCTGTCGCCCTCGGAGGTGCCCTACGCGGCCAACGTCTACGCCCTCAAGTCGCTGGGCATCACTCACCTGCTGTCAGTCAGCGCCGTCGGCAGCCTGCGGGAGGATATCCCCCCGCGCAGCTTCGTCGTGCCGTCTGACCTGATCGACCGCACTACCGGCCGGCGTCGCAGCTTCTTCGGCGAGGGCATCGTCGCGCACGTCTCGATGGCCCCGCCCTTCTGTCCCTCGTTTGGCGACCTGGTTGCCGAAGTTGCAGCTGACGCGGCGTCACTGCCGGTCAAGCGCGGCGGGACATACGTCTGCATCGAAGGCCCGCAGTTCTCGACGCGCGCCGAGTCCGAGACGTTTCGCTCCTGGGGCGCGTCGATCATCGGCATGACCGCGTTGCCGGAGGCGCGCCTGGCCCGTGAAGCCGAGCTCTGCTACGCCTGCCTGGCGATGGTCACCGACTATGACGTCTGGCACGACAGCGACGAGGTATCGGTCGAGCTGGTCATCGAGAACCTGAACGCCATGACCAGCGCGGTCGCGGCGATCATCCCGGCGCTGGTCGAGCGGCTGCCGGCCGCGTGCGACGCCGGCTGCGCCTCTGCGCTGGACAACGCGATCATCACCGCACCTGAAGCCTGGCCAGAGGGCATCGAGGAACGTCTCGGCCCGATCGGTGCGCGCTTCTTCGCGAGGCGAGGCAGCAGGTGATCGGGCGTTTCCGCTTCACCGAGTTTCAGCTCCTGCTGGTCCCGGGCCTGGCGACGATCGTCGGGCTGCTGACGATCTACCTGGCATCGACCGGCACGCTCGACTGGGACTGGCGCGATATCTGGATCTCGCTGGCCTACATGGGCGCGGTCGTGGGCATCACACTGTTGTTCTCGGCCATCGGGTTCCGCGGTGACCAGGTGCTCTTCCCAGTCACGGTGGCGCTGAGCGCGCTGGGCTTGCTGGTGATCCAGCGCCTGCAACCGGCGCTGGAGGCGCGCGGCCCAAGCTACGGGCTGCTGCCCGAGCGCCAGCTGCTGTACCTCTGGATCGGGCTGGGGTTGCTGGCCTTCGTCGTCGTCTTCATCCGGCGGATCGGCTGGATGCGCCGCTATAAGTACAGCTGGGCGGTCGGGTCGATCCTCCTGATGCTCTTCACGATGGTTTTCGGTACTGAGATCCAGGGCGCGCGACTCTGGCTCACGGTCGGCCCGGTCACGATTCAGCCCTCGGAGATCACCAAGGTCGCGCTGGTCATCTTCCTGGCCGGTTACCTGGCCGAGAACGAGGACTTGATCGTCGCCAAGTACCGGGTCGGGCCGCTCAACCTGCCGCCGATCCCCTACCTGCTGCCGATCATCCTGATGTGGGCCTTCTCGATGCTGATCGTCGTCGCCCAGAACGACCTGGGCACGGCGCTGCTCTTCTTTGGCGTGCTGCTGGCGATGGTCTACCTGGCCAGCGGGCGGCTCAGCTACGTGGCGGCCGGACTGCTCGCCTTCGCCGCCGGATCCTACATTGCCTACGAAGCGTTCAGTCGCGTCCAGCTGCGCATTCAGAACTGGCTCGATCCCTGGCAGGACCCGGTCGACGCCGGCTACCAGCAGATCCAGTCGGAGTACGCCATGGCCAGCGGCGGGCTGTTCGGGCGCGGCCTGGCGTTCGGCAGCCCCGGCTTCATCCCAGAGGTCCATAGCGACTACGTCTTTGCCGCAATCGGCGAGGAGCTGGGCCTGCTCGGCACGTTTGCCGTGTTGATGCTCTTCTTGCTGCTCGTCTTCCGCGGCTACTACATCGCGATGCGCGCCCGCGATCCCTTCGGGCGCTACCTGGCCGCCGGATTGACGTCGATCCTCGCGGTGCAGACGTTGATCATCATCGGCGGCACGGTGCGGCTGATCCCGCTGACCGGCATCACGCTGCCGTTCGTCAGCGCCGGTGGTAGCTCGCTGCTCTCGAATTTCCTGATCATCGGCCTGCTGCTGCGCATCTCCGACCCCCGGAGGCCGTCCTGATGCGCTGGCTGATCCGCGCGCTGGCGATGCTCGGCGCGCTGGGGGCGATTGTCTACGGCCTGCAGGTCGGCAGCGCCTGGTCCGACCGCCGCTGGCTGCAGGCGCTGGGCGTCGCCGGTATCCTGCTGATCATCGCCTGGTGGCCGTCCGGCACCCGCCGCTTCTCGACCTTCAATCGCTCGCTGCTGCGCCTGTCGACGATCCTGCTGGTCGCCTTCGCCCTGATCAGCGTCCAGCTCGTGCGCGTCCAGATCGTCCAGAGCGAGCGCACGCTCGAGCGCAGCCAGGTGACCGAGTCCGGCGAGGTCATCATGAACCCTCGAGCGCGGCTGGAAGCCGACCCCAAGCTGCGCGGCTCGATCCTGGATCGCAACGGCACCGTCCTGGCCGAGCAGGTGACAGACGAAGCCGGCACGCGCCGGGTTTACCCCGAGCCGGCGGCCTTCGGCTTGCTTGGCTACTACTCACCGGCGCTCTACGGCAGCGCGGAGCTGGAGGCCGCGCTGGATGAGGAGCTATCCGGTGAGGGGGCCGGCAACCCGCTGTCAGAGTGGCTCGACGACCTCCTCCACCGCGAGCGACGAGGCTACGACGCCGAGCTGACGATCGATCTGGCGCTTCAGCAGCAGGCCATCGCGATGCTGGGCGAGCGGCGCGGCGCGGTTGTGCTGATGGATGCCGCCACCGGCGAGATCCTCGTCCTGGCAAGCACGCCAACCTATGACCCCAACCCGCTCTACACCGACATCGAATCGAGCGAGGAGCAGTTAGGCGCGGCGCGGGCCTACTGGAACAACCTCATCGCCCGCGAAGACGCCCCGCTCTTGCAGCGCGCGACCAACGGCCTCTACGTCCCCGGCTCGACGTTCAAGATGGTCACCGCCACGGCGCTGCTCAACGAGGGGCTGGCCGGGATCGACACGTTGTTCCGCGACGAGGGCATCCTTGAGGTCGACGGCCGGGTGATCATCGAGCTCAACCGCCCCGACGAGTCGCGGGTGGACTGGACGCTCGAAGAGTCCTTCGCCTACTCGCTCAACGTCGTCTTCGCGCGCATCGGCCTGGAGCTGGGCGCCGAGCTGCTGACCGAGTACGCCGAGCGCTTCGGGATCGGGAGCGAGCTGCCCTTCATCCTGAATACGGCGCCGAGTCAACTCCACGCCGAGGGCAGCGACCTGAGAACCAACCGCACCCTGGTTGCCGATACCGCCTTTGGTCAGGGCGAGTTGCTGGTCTCGCCGCTCCAGATGGCGATGATCGGAGCGGCGATCGCTAACGACGGCGTCATGATGGAGCCGATGATCGTTTCAGCCATCCGGGATGAGGATGGGGACGTCATCGAGCGCAGGCGGCCCGACGACTGGCGTCGCGTGATGAATGCCGAGACGGCCGCCGCGATGCATCAGCTGATGGTCGCCTCTGCCGACTACGGCTACGCGTCGGCCGCGCAGATCGAGGGCCTGACGGTCGGCGGCAAGACCGGCACGGCGGAGACCGCCGACGGTGACCCCCATGCCTGGTTCGTCGGCTACGCCCAGGATGGCGAGCGCACCCTCGTCGCGGCCGTCATCGTCGAACACGGCGGTTCCGGCGGCGCCACAGCCCTCCCCATCGGCCGCGACCTGCTGGCCAGCGCCTTCGCCTCGTGATCTCGACATCGTCTACCGCTACGGCCATCCAGCTCCGCGGCCTGCCAATGAGCCGCCCTCCACTCCCTAGTCCCTGGTCCCCCTACTCGGGCACGGCGAATGCCCCGGCCATTGCGGCCGGGGCGTTCGCTTCTGGTTGATTCCGTGAGGGATGAGCCAGCGCTGATCCGGGGCTAGATCGCGCCAACCTCGCGGGCGGCGGCGATTTCCTCGTCGCAGAGCCCGAGCAGGTCCCGGAGGATCTCTTCGGTGTGCTCGCCCAGCAGCGGGGAGCGCCGCACCTCGGACGGCGAGTCCGACAGCTTGATCGGGTTGCCGACCGTGATGTACTTGCCGCGTGTCGGGTGATCGACCTCGACGACCGTGCCGGTCGCTCGTAGCGACGGCTCCTCGGCCAGCTCCTTCATCGAGAGGATCGGTCCGACCGGGATGTTGAGCGGGTTGCAGAGCGCCATGACCTCGAACTTGTCCTTGGTCATCGTCCATTGCTCGATGGCCTCGAAGATCTGCGGGATCTTGTCGAGCCGCGCGTCCGGTGTGGCGTAGCCGGGGTCATCTTTCCACTCGGGCTTACCGATCAGGTCGCAGATGTTGCCCCAGACGGCCGCCTGGGTGATGAAGTAGACGTAGGCGTTGGGGTCCGTCTCCCAGCCCTTGCACTTCAGGATCCAGCCCGGCTGACCGCCGCCGGAGTCGTTGCCAGCGCGCGGCACCGCGTCGCCGAACGGAATGCCCTGCCCGTACTGGCTGTATTCCTTCAGCGGGCCGTGTGCGAGCCGCTGCTGGTCACGCATCTTCACCCGGCACAGGTTGAGGACGGCGTCCTGCATGGCCACTTCGACGCGCTGGCCGCGGCCGGACTTCTCGCGCTGATACAGCGCCGTCACGATGCCGAGCGCGAGGTGCA
>DATGQR010000266.1:0-5416 GCA_035304105.1 Thermomicrobiales bacterium
TCGGCGCCCTCGATCGTCCAGTGGCCGGAATTGTGGACGCGCGGAGCCATCTCGTTGGCCATCAGCCGCCCCCCGACCTCGAACAGCTCGATCGCGAGCACTCCGACATACTCCAGCGCGTGCAGGATGCGGTGGGCGTAGCCGTCGGCCACTCGCTGCAGCCGCTCGCTGACATTCGGCGCCGGCGCGACGGTGCGGCTGAGGATGCCGTCCCTATGCGTGTTCTCGACCAGCGGGTAGTAGCGGAATTCGCCGGATTGATCCCGCGCCGCGACGATCGAGAGCTCCCGGTCGAAGGTGATCATCTCTTCCAGGATCAGCGGCCGGCCGCCCAGCCGCTCCCAGGCGGCGTCGATGTCGCCGGCCTCCCGGATGACAGCCTGGCCCTTGCCGTCGTAGCCCTCGCGTCGTGTCTTGAGCACCGCGGGCAGGCCGATCCGCGCGACCGCGCGGTCCAGGTCCTCGCGGGAGTCGACCGCCAGAAACTCCGGCGTCAGGATGTTCACCGTCCGGAAGAAGCGCTTCTCGACCAGCCGGTCCTGGGCCGCTTCCAGCGCCACCGGCGGCGGGTAGACCGGCACGGCCTCTGCGAGGAAGTTGGCGGCCTCGACCGGGACGTTCTCAAACTCGTAGGTGATGACGTCGAGACCCTGGGCGAAGCGCCGTAGTGCTCCCTCGTCGTCATAGCCGGCGCTCACCAGCTCGGCGAGCTGGCCGGCGCAGGCGTCGGGGGCGGGATCGAAGAAGCGGAACTCAAGGCCGAGCGGGTAGCCGGCCAGCGCCAGCATGCGGCCCAGCTGCCCGCCGCCGAGCACGCCGATTTTCATGCGTCCTCCAGTGGAATCGAGGGGTCCGGGTCACCGAGGACCGCCTGTGTGCGCGCCTCGCGGAACTGGCGCAGCGCCTCGCGGATCTCGGGGTGCTTCGCGCCCAGGATCGCGGCGGCCATCAGCGCGGCGTTGACTGCCCCGGCGCGGCCGATCGCCAGCGTTCCGACGGGGATTCCGGCCGGCATCTGGACGATCGAGAGCAGCGAGTCCAGCCCGTTGAGCGCTCGCGACTGGACCGGCACGCCCAGCACCGGCAGGACCGTCTTGGCGGCTGTCATGCCCGGCAGGTGCGCCGCGCCACCCGCCCCGGCGATGATCACCTCGATGCCGCGCTGCTCGGCTGTCTCAGCATAGGCGAACATCAGGTCCGGCGTGCGGTGCGCCGAGACGACGCGCGTCTCGTAGGGCACGCCGAGCGCGTCCAGTGTCTCGGCGACGTGCGCCATCGTCTCCCAATCGGATCGCGACCCCATGATGACCCCGACCAGCGGGTCTGCGCTCATGCTCGACTCCTCTCACGCTGCGCGCTCCCGAGCAGGCATGAGCATAGCCTACGCCCCACTCCGGATACCGGGCGCAGTTGAGGACGTGGTCGATCACGTGACGGGGCCGGGCGGGAGTAGGGTCCCGCCCGGCCCCGTCACGCAGTGTCTGAGGCTAGCTGCCGTAGCTCTCACCGAGCCAGTAGCCGCTGGGGCCGGCACAGCCGTCCTCGCCGGTGAAGTCGACCCGCTCGACCACCCGGCCGAAGCCGTAGAGGCCCGCGTAGTCGCCAGTGCCGCCGAGCAGGACGAACGCCCCGATATTGTGACCGTTGGCGCCCACGACATACTCGACGAACAGCGCGTGCAGCTCGCCGCGCGCGCTGGTGAACGTCATGTCGCCGAAGATCGCGCTGGGCTCGGGCGCGCCGACCGGCGTGAAGCTCGCGTCGATGTTACCGGCATCTTCGAACGGCGCCCTCATGAGGAACCCGCCTGCGGCAGTACCCTCGCCGGTGAAGCACAGGTCATAGTGCAGGTTCACCCCGCCGATCGGACCAGCCTGCTCCAGCAGGTAGCCGCCGAACGTGATCGAGCCGTCATCGCTGGAGTCGAGCACTTGATCGATTAACAGCGCCTTGCCGGCGTTTGCGCCGTAGCCGATCAGAATCGCGTGCACCGCGGGCGGTTCCGCAGCTTCGCCCTCGGCGAACACAAGCACTGTGCGGCCACTCCAGCCGCCGCCGTCGGTGACGATGTCGACCTCGACCCACTGGTAGACGAGGCTCTCGCAGAATTCCTCGTTGCACTCACCGGTGATCATGAAGTCGCCGCCGAATGCCGTCGTCGCCATGCCTTCGATGTCGCCGGACACCGCCTCGTGGTTGACCGCGCCACGCAGGTGGAAGATGCCCTGCGCATCGCCCCACTCGTGACCCGGCTCTATCTCCTCCACGGGAGAGAAGACGATCGTTAGCGGCGTGCCGGGCGCGCTCTCCTGCGCTACGGCCATCGCCGGCACGAATACCGCTACCAGTGCCAGGGCGAGGATGAGCCTGAACGCCCGTCGGCCCGTGAAGTTCAACATCTCGCGTTCCCTTTCTCGTTGGGTTGATACGGTCCGATCGTCTGCGCCGTGGGCGGGCGCCGCCGGTGGCGCTCTGCTCGACTCGTGACTGCGTCCCGGCCCGGCATGGCAACACCGTTGCATCACTCTCGATCCTTCTCCGCGCTTGCGTCATGCTCGGGGGCGTCGGTGTGCGCGTCCTCGTTCTCCCGATCAGTGAGCCAGGCCAGGGCCTCCTCGATCGACGTGGCCAGCCGCTTGCGGCCCGACTGGATGTGCTCCACCTCCAGGCGCTCGCTATCGCCGCGCCACCAACGGATCAGGTAGGAACTGAACTTGCGCGGCATGCGGATCTCCTCTGCGGTTGACCGGCTCGAGCGCTGGTACGTCGCGGTGCATGCTGGTGGCACCCGGTCGCAGATTACGGAGACGCCGTTAGCCAGCCGTTAGTCGGCTGTTATGTGGGGCGGTCCGTTGCTTTGGCTGTGCGCCGAAGGAGTGGGAGGGCGGAGGTTCGGAGCGGTGGGGCGCTCGACTACGACCCCGCCGCGAGCTCGATCGCCTGCTCGCGTGGCAGCTGGCTGCCGGCGTCCCAGAGGCGCGCAAGCTCTGCCTCGCCCAGCGCGTCGCGAACGAGTGCGACGTGGCGCGCGGTCTGTGCGCGGTCCGCAGCGTCCTCGGTCGCCCCAATTGCCGTTCGCAGCGCCTCGGCGGCTCCGAAGAGCTGGGCTGCCCGGTCTGGCTCGCCGGTAACCGCGGCGACGCCGGCCAGTCCGGTCAGGCACTGGGCCACGCCGTCGTCCGAACCGACCTGCAGGTAGCTTTCCAGGCAGGCCCGGAAGAGCTCGGCGGCCTCGTGGTGCTGGCCCTGCAGCTGGAGAGCGTAAGCCAGGTTGTGGCGCACGGTCGTCGCGCGTTGCCGGTCACCCAGCTGCTCGTAGATGCTGAGGCTCTGGCCGTAGAGCTCGATCGAGCGCTCCGGTTGCTCCCGGAGGCGCGCGACTTCCCCCAGGCTATTGAGCATGCGCGCCATCTGCGCCTGGTCGCCGATCTCCCGGCTGATCTCCAGGCTCTCCTCGAGTAGCTCCACCGAGCGCTCGATGTCGCCCAGCTCGCCGACGGCCATCGCCAGCGTGCCGAGCGCCCTGGCCGTGCCCTGGCGGTCGCCAAGAGCGCGCCACAGCTCGATCTGCCGCTCGCAGAATTGGCGCGTTGCGCTCCAATCGCCCTGGTACTGGGCCAGGTTCGCAAGACCCGCGAGCACTTTCGCGCGGGGCAGCGCGGCGCTTTCGTCCATCCGCTCGAGCACTGCCATCAGCCAGGCGCGGCCCTCGGTGTAGTGGCTGTGCGCCCACCAGAAGTGCGCCAGCGCGCCCGCCAGCCGCGTGGCGAGGTCCACTTCCCCGGCGTCGAGCGCGCGCCGCAGGGCGGCCCGGAAGTTGCCATGCTCGCGCTCCAGCCGCAGCAGCCACTCGCCCTGCTTCGGGCCGGTCAGGTGCGGTTCGGCTGTTTCGGCCATGTTCAGGAAATAGTCCGCGTGACACCGCCACAGCCGCTCGCTCTCGCCGCGCGCGGCCAGTTGCTCGCGCGCGTACTGGCGCACCGGCGCGAGCAGCCGGTAGCGAGCATTCAAGAGGTCGCCTTCGCGCACGACCAGCGACTTGTCGACCAGCTCGGAGAGCGTCGTCGCCAGTGCCGGTTCGCCGGGCTGGGCCACCACAGCCTCGGCAGCGTCGAGCGTCCAGCCCCCGGCGAAGATCGCCAGCCGCGCGAACACCGCTCGCTCGTCCTCGGAGAGCAGCTGATAGCTCCATTCCAGCGTGGCGCGCAGTGTCTCGTGGCGTGGCGGTCCGGGGTAGCCAGGTCGGGCCAGTAACGTTATGGCATCGTCCAGGCGTGCCTCCAGTTCGGGGAGGGCCATCGTCGCGGCGCGCGCGGCGGCCATCTCGATCGCCAGTGGTAGGCCGTCCACGCGTCGGCAGATGCCCACGATGTGAGGCGCGATCTCGTGGGTCAGGATCAGGTCCGGCTGGCGCAGTCGCAAGCGGTCGAGGAAGAGCCCGACGGCCTCGGATTCGCGCAGCTCTTCGAGCGTGTGGTCACGGTGCGGGTCCGGCAGCCGCAGCGGTTTGACGTTCCAGACCGTTTCGCCCGGCACGCGCAGCACTTCGCGGCTGGTGGCGAGGATGTGCAGCCAGGGCCTCGCCCGCAGCAGCCTGGTGATCAACGGGGTGAGCGTTTCGATGAGGTGCTCGCAGTTGTCGAGCAGCAGCAGGGCGCGCTCCGGTGGCGCCGGTCCGTTTCCGATATGCGTCCGCGGGTCGTCGGATGTCTCCATGTCCAGGGTTGACATGATGACCGGCTGCACCAGGGCCGGGTCGCTCAGCGCGGAGAGATCGACCGAGCGCACGCCCATTGGGAAGCTGTCTTCAAGCTCGGCTGCCAGCACACTGGCCAGGCGCGTCTTGCCCACTCCGCCGCTGCCGGTCAGCGTCACCAATCGCCGCGTGGCCAGCATCCGCCGGATGGACGCGATCTCGCGCTCCCTGCCGACGAAGCTGGTGAGATAAACCGGCAGCGCCGGGGCGGCCACGCCGCGCCCGGCCGGGTCGGCGGATGCAGCCGCTGGCTGCGGCGGGAACCTGCGAGCCAGGATGTCGGCATGCAGCTGCTGGCTACTCTGATCCGGCGCGGCATCCAGCTCCTCGCGCAGCGCGCGTTCCAGCAACCGGTATTGCTCCAGCGACTCGCGCCGGCGTCCAGACCGCGCGTAGACGCGCATCAACGCGACGTGCGCCTCCTCATTAGCCGGGTCTTCGTCGATCGCTCGCGAGAGCCAGCCGATTGCAGCGGGGTAGCGCCCGCACGCTTCGTCCAGGCGCGCCGCTTCCAGGAGCAGCCCGAGATAGGTTGAACGCAGCGTCTCCCGGCGAGCGAGCGCCCAGTCCTCATAGCGATCCTCCGGCAGCAACTCGCCCGCGTAGAGGGCGATGGCGGCCGCGTGCAGCTCGCTGTCGCCGCTGCCGTTGGCGCGTTCG
>DATGQR010000267.1:0-4410 GCA_035304105.1 Thermomicrobiales bacterium
TGGCTACGCCGCCGCGCTTCTACGAGCCGATCATCTCCTGCCTGAAAGCCCACGGCCTACATGAGTGCGATGAGAAGGGCAGCTGGCGGCGCGTCATCGTCGAGAAGCCCTTCGGTCACGACTTCGCCAGCGCCCGGGCGCTCAACGAGGCGATCAACGAGGTCTTTGGCGAGGATAGCGTTTACCGCATCGACCATTACCTGGGCAAGGAGACGGTCCGCAACATCCTGGCGTTCCGCTTCGGCAACGGCATCTACGAGCCGCTCTGGAACCGCAACTTCGTGGACCACGTCCAGATCACCGTGGCTGAATCCATCGGCATCGAGGACCGCGCTGGCTACTACGAGCGCGCCGGCGCGATCCGCGACATGGTCCAGAACCACCTGATGCAACTCTTCTCGCTGACCGCGATGGAAGCGCCCGTCTCGCTGGACGCCGACGCCGTGCGCGACGAGAAGGTCAAGGTGCTCAATGCGGTGCGGCCGATCCCGCCGGAGCTGGTCGGGAAAATGGCGGTGCGCGCCCAGTACGCTGAGGGCTTCGTCGATGGCGAGCACGTGCCCGGTTACCGCCAGGAACCCGGCGTCGACCCGCGCTCGGTGACCGAGACCTACGTGGCCATGCAGCTCTTCGTCGAGAACTGGCGCTGGGCCGGCGTGCCTTTCTACATCCGCACCGGCAAGCGCATGGCCCGCCGCGTCAGCGAAATCGCCATCCGCTTCCAGCCGGCGCCCCAGCGCCTGTTCACCCAGGACCCGACCGAGCGGCTGGAGTCCAACGAGTTGGTTCTGGAGATCCAGCCGGATGAGGGCATCAGCCTGAGCTTCAAGGTCAAGGTGCCCGGCCCGACCTTCGAGCTGCGGCCCGTCAACATGGTCTTCCAGTACGGCACAGCGTTCAACGTCCAGCTCCCGGAAGCCTACGAGCGGCTGCTGCTCGACGCGATGCTGGGCGACCGCACGCTGTTCATCCGCCGCGACGAGGTGGAGGCAGCCTGGAAGATCGTCGACATGATCGTCGACGGCTGGGCGCGCCAGGACGTCCAGAACCTGCCGACCTACGAGGCCGGCAGCTGGGGACCGACCGAGGCCAACATGCTGCTTGCCAGCGAGGGCCGTGAATGGCGACGGCCATGAGCGTCATCCAGGATACCCACGCCGAAGGGATCGCGATCCCGCGCATCCGCGAGGCGCTGAATCAGGAGTGGGCACGCCTCTCGGCGATCATCCAGGAGCAGACTGGCTCGCCACCACTGCGCGCATCGACCGCGACGCTGGTGGTGCTGGCGCGAGCCGGGTCAGAGTCGGAGCGCGCTCGCGAGATGCTCCACCGGCTGGCCTCGGCCGTGCCCTCGCGCGCCATCCTGTTCATCTTCGACAACGAGCGTCAGGCGCCGGTCGCCAGCATCTGGGCGCACTGCACGATCGGCCAGCGCGGCAAGCAGGGTCACTGCTACGACGTCATCGAGATCTCGCTGCCGCCGGAGCGCGCCGTCGCGATCCCCAACATCATCGCCGTCCACCGGCTGGGCGGCTTGCCGACCTTCATCGTCTGGGACATGCCGGTCGATTTCGAATCGCGCGAGTTCCGGAGCATCAACCAGATGGCCGACCGGGTCGTGCTCGACACCGAGCGGATCGACCAGCCGCTCGACGCCATGCAGCGCTACGCGATGTTCCTGGGCACCGCTGGCTCGACCGTCATCGGCAGCGACCTGGCCTGGACGCGCCTGGCCACCTGGCGCGAGCTGATCGCGCAGTCCTTCGACCCGCCGAATATGGCCCGCTTCGCCACCGAGATCCGCACGATGGACCTGACCTACGACCAGTCCCAGGCCTCCGGCGCGATCCTCCTGGCGAGCTGGATCGTCTCGCGCCTGGGGCTGCGGCCAGAGAGCGCCGTCGATTCCGCGACGACGCTCCAGCTACGCGCCCGCCGGCCCGACGGCAGCCGCTCGCTCGACATCCAGCTACACCACTCGCAGCGCTCCGGCATTGGCCTGCGCTCGGTGCGCCTGCTGGCGCGCGACCGCAGCGGCACCGCCAAGATCAGCATCTTGCGCGACCACCGCGGCCGGGCGATTCACCGTCTCGAAGCGACCGGCATGCCGCGCCAGGAGCGCGTCGTCCACCATCCTGAGCAACCGCTCAGCGAGCTGGTCGCCGCCGAGCTCACCCGCTTCAGCCGCGACCGGATCTTCGAAGAAGCGCTGGCAATCGGCGCGCAGTTCCAGCGCATCCTCACGAGCAGGGAGAGCAGCGAGCAGTGAGCGATTTCCCGCGCAGCAGCCTGCGCGTTTTCCGCACCGTCGACGACCTCAACGACGCCGCCTTGGAGGTGGTCAGGGAGATCCTGGCCGGCAGCCGCGGCGAGTCCGGAGAAATCCACCTGGCCCTGGCCGGCGGCTCCACCCCGCGCGGCCTGTACCAGCGCCTGGCCGAGGACGACGACATCGACTGGAATGGCGTCCATCTCTGGTTCGGCGACGAGCGCACCGTCCCGCACGACCACGACGACTCCAACTACAAGATGGCCGTCGAATCCCTGATCCAACATGTGCCGGTCCCCACGGAGCGGATTCACCGGATGCGCGGCGAGGACGATCCGGTCGCCGCCGCCGAGGAGTACGAAGCGCGCCTTCAGCGCCATATCAGCGCCCGGCTGGATGGCCGCCCAGTTTTCGATCTGATACTGCTCGGCATGGGCGACGACGGCCATACGGCTTCGCTCTTCCCCGGCACGACTGCCCTGGAGGAGCGCAAGCGCCTGGTGGTGGCCAACGAGGTTCCGCAGCTGTCGACGACGCGGATCACGCTGACCTACCCGGTCCTCAACGCGGCCCGCACGGTGCTCTTCCTGGTCAGCGGAGCATCGAAGGCGCCGGCGCTGGCCGCGGTCGTGGCCGGCGGCGATGAGGCTCCACCGGCCGCCAGGGTGCGGCCGGAGCGAGGCGAACTGCTATGGTTCGTCGATCAGGCGGCCGCCGGGGAGCTGCCCTAGAAATCAGGTGCTGCGATGGTCTTTCGCGTGGCCGGGCGTGTCGACCGGCTCGATACTGATCGTGCCGTCCGGGCCCACCTCGAAGGTGCGCAGGCCCGCGTAAGAGATGCGGTAGTTGCGGACGAACTCCAGCGCCGCCTCGCGCTGCTCGACCGGCACGTAGAGGAAGAAGTGCCGCACGCCGGTGCCGGGGATCTCCGGCGCGCCTCGCGAGGCGATCGACAGGCGCGGCGCGATCTGGGGCTTGATCTCCATCTCGACCTCGGCTACCTCGCGCGCCCGTCCCTGGCCGTCCACCACGACGATGTCCGGGTAGTGAGTGTGCCTGCCACTGCGCATACCCACCTGGGGGTTGCCGACGTTGACGATCGTCCGGTAGTCCGGCGGCCAGTCCGTCTGGTCCTCGAACGGGAAGCGCGTCTTCGCAATATGCTTGACGACGCGATCGTGAACCGCCTGCCGACTGCTGCTCATGCGCCTGTCCTCACACCCACGATGCTTGTACCTGAATCGACCGGAGCCGCCGGGCGATGAACTACCGCGAGGCGCTGATCTATTTCCGCGACCGCTCCGACTACGAGCGCGGCTTCGTCAGCAATCCCTTCGCCGGCGACGAGGCGGCCGCCACCGGGCTGCGGCGCACCCGCCTGCTGCTGGACCAGCTCGGCAGCCCCGATCGAGCCTACCCCATCATTCACGTCGCCGGCACCAAAGGCAAAGGCTCCACCTGTGCCTTCATCGAGTCGATGACGCGCCACTGCGGGTTGCGCACCGGCCTGTTCGCCACGCCGCAGCTGCACTCCGTTCGCGAGCGCACGCTGATCGACGCCCAGCCGATCAGCGAGGCGCAGTTCGCCGAAACGCTGGGACGCGTCGCGGCCGCCGTCGAGCAGGTCGAGCGCGCCCACCCGGAGGCCGGCAGCCTGACGGCCTTCGAGATCAGCACGGCCCAGTCGCTGCTAGCCTTCGCCGAGGCCGGCGTCGACCTCGCGGTCGTCGAGGCGGGCATGGGCGGGCGGCTGGATGCGACCAATGTGATCGAGAAGCCTGCGATTTCAGTCATCACGCCGGTTTCCGTCGACCATACGGAATATCTGGGCAAGGACATCGCCGCTATCGCCGGAGAGAAGGCGGGCATCATGAAAAAAGGCGTGCCCTGTGTCATCGGCCCGCAAAGCGAGGAGGCGATGGCAGTGCTTTCCGCCCGCGCGTTGCAGTTGAACACGCCGGTGATGCGCCACGGCCATGAATGGCATGTCGAAACGGAAGGCGACAAGCATATCTATAAAAGCGACACGCTGACGCTGGAACTGCCACGTCCGGCGCTGGCGGGGGAACACCAGTGGCAGAATGCAGCCACCGCCGTCGCTGTAATGGACGCGCTGGCGCAGCAGGATATAGGGCTGGATA
>DATGQR010000268.1:0-8981 GCA_035304105.1 Thermomicrobiales bacterium
TGCCGATGGCGACGTCAATGGCATTGTTCAGACCGATCCCGTAGGCCGCGACGACGCCGGTGTAGCGATAGTTGTCGCCATCCGGGCCGAGCGCGCTGCTAACGTCTTCGGAGAGCAACCGCCGGCCGTGGTCGCCGTAGCCGGGTGGTGTGAGCGTGCGGCTCGCCAGCATCTCATCGAGGTAGCGCGCGGCCAGCCGGTCCAACTCCGCGGAGCGCTCGACGCGCTCGACTCGCCGCGCCGCGCGGGCATTGTTGAGCTTGCCGACGGTCGGATCGCCCGGCGCGGCCGCCTGGTGAGCGGCCGCGGCAAACCCGCCGGCGACGAGCGAGAAAACGGCGAGCAGGCCGATACAATGTGTGATGAGGGGGAAGGGTTTCCGCCGCGCGATGCCAGCTCGTCGGTTGGGTGTGTCCAGGAACTCGCGACTTGTCGCCGCGCTCGTTGCGGTGGCGGCGCTGGCGTCGGCGCTCCTCGCCGCCCGGATCGACCCGGTCGTGGCCTGGCTGGACATCGGTTCTCCCGGCGACGAGGCGTACGCCACTGCGTTCTATCCCCCCGAGTCCAATGGCGACGAGACGTTTCGCTGGATGGCCGGCGAAGCCACGCTGCGCGTGCCGGTCGGGCGCCCCGGCGCCTACCGGCTCGACTTCGACATCGCGACGGTGCGCCCAGAGGGCCGCACGCTCCAATTGACCTGCAGCGGGCAGCAGCACTCGCTCCCGCTCGTCGCGGTCGGGGCCGATTCTACCGCCCCCATCAGGTGCGACACCGATAGCGACGAGATCCTGCTCCAACTCCAGACCGAGCCGGTGCGGCTGCCAGAGGGCGGCCGGGCGCTGGGCGTCTCGTTCCTCGACGTGCGAGCCACGGCGCTCGACACGGACGACCGCCTGCTGTTCCGGCTCGCCGCCGGGCTGACGGTCTTCGGCGCGGTCGCGGGGACTGGCTTCGGCGTAGCGGCGCTCGACGGCCGGCGGTGGTGGCTGGGGATAATCGCCGGGGCGGGCGTCCTGCTCGCCTGGGTGGTCGTGATCGAGGCGCGCCCGGAGTACGCGCCCGCGACGGTGGTGGGGCCCGGCGGCCTGATCACGCTGCTGGCCGGGCTGGCGGCCTGGCTGCTGACACGAGGACGACGCCAGCAACCGCTAGCGCTGGCAGCGGCGGCCATCCTGACCGGCCTGCTCTGGACGCAACCGGCCGCGATCCGCATCCTGCCGGCGATCTGGGCGCGTGAGGAGATCGACGCCCTGCGCGTGCTGCCCTGGCTGGCGATCTTCGGGCTGGTCTGCGCCGCGCTGCTCGGCGGGAGGCGATCGGGCTGGCTGGCCGGAGCGGCCACGCTGCTGGCGGCCGTCACGTGCTTCCTCACGCCGCTCGCCGCGCGGGCAGGCGAGCGCTGGCTGATCGAGGTCGATGCGCCGGACTGGACCAACCGGGCCGGCATCACCGGCGCGCTCTACGTGCTGGCGGCCTTCCTGCTGGGCGGGCTGGCGCTACTGGTGGCGCGCCAGGGCGAGCGGCGCCCGATCGCCCGCTGCGCGCTCGCGGGCGCGCTGGCCATCGCCGCGCTGCTGCTCTGGCGCGTCGAGATCATGAAGTTCAACGGCGACGAGCCGCACTACTACGTCACCGCCCGCAGCATCGCCACCGACCGCGACCTGGAATTGCTCGACGATTACCTCGACCCGCACTACGCCGGTATCACCTACTCGCCGGTCGGCAACGTCGCCGTCGAACGGGACGCCAGCATCATCCGCTACGCCGGCGCGGCTCCGGCCGGCGAGGGGTCGTGGTTCCTGATCCCGCAGCTGCCCGCGGGCTGGGCGGCGAGCGACGGTTCCTCCGGGTTGCTGCCAGCGACCGTTACTCCGCCGCGTATCGAAGGGCCGGATGGCGGGTTGGCGATCCCTCCCCCGCTCACGCCAGCGCCGAGTCAGGCGATCCTCGTCGAAGGTCCCTGTGTCATCGACGCCGTCACCATCGGCGTGCCGTCCGGCCAGAGCCGTCAGGTGCGAGTCAGCGTCCACGACGCTGGCGGCGCACTGCTCTGGGATATGGAAGGCGGGATCGCGGCGCCCTTCAATCCGGTCGCCATTCCCACCTCAGCCGGGCTCTGCCGTGGTTTGGGGCCGTGGACGATCCGGGCAGACGCGGCCGACGGCGAGATCGTCGCAGTCGTGCTCGATCGCTATGGAGGCTTGCAGTTTGCTGGCGGGGATCTCCATCGCGTCTGGGTCTTCGGCGGCCTGCCGCGCGACCGCTACGGCTCGGTCAACGTCGACGCGCGCCTGCTGCTCTACAACCCGTCCACGGAACTCGTCCAGGTCACGATTCGCCAGATCACGGCCAGCGATCAAACGGTCAGCGAGATCACCGTCGGCATCGCGCCGGGGCAGACGCTGGTCGAGCCGCTGCCGGTCTTCGGCGCGAACGCCCTGGCGGTGCTGGTCACGCAGGACGTGCAGATCGCCGCCGGACTCTACGGCATCGTCGAGGGGACGCGCTACCGCATGCCCCGCGCCTACCCGGCCGAGTCTTTGACGGTGACGATTCCGGCCGACACGAAGCATGATGCCGGCGTCTGGCTGACGGCCTTCAACCCATCGTGGATGACCGACCAGTTCGTGATCGATGACGGCGAGCGTCAGGAGTCGCTGACCGTCTGCTCCAACTGCGCGGCCGTCCACCTCCTGGAAGCGGGCGACGCGGAGCGCGCGGTGAGCGTTCGGGCGGCGTCGGGCGAACCGCTCATCTACGCGCTGGTGGCCTACCAGGAGCGCACCGGCGCGCTGCACTTCGACCTGCCATTGCCGCTGGCGGCTGCGCCGCTGACAATCTTCGACGTTGCCTGGCCGGTCCTGTTCGTCCCGGCGCTGGCCGGGCTGGCGATGGTCCCGGCGCTGGCGTCGCTACTGGGGAGTGTGGGCCTGGAGCGCCGGACCGCCGCGACGATGGCGACGCTAGCGCTGCTACTGGCGCCCTTCTCGACCTACGCCGTGCGCTTCTACACCGAGATCGTCGCGGCCGCGCTGCTCCTCTTGGCGCTCGTGCTCTGGGAGCGGGCATTGAGATCGAACCGCGCGGCACTCGGGGTGCTCGCAATCGGCCTCTTCCTGCCCCTGCTCCACGGGCGGCTGACCCTGCTGGCCGCCGGTGTCCTGGCTTTGGCACTCTACGCAGCCATCGCTCACAACCGCGAGCGGATCGCCGGGCTGCCCAGGCGCACGTTGATGCTGGCCGGCGCCGGGCTGCTGATCGGCATCGCGCTCTGCGCCCTGGTGGTGCTGCAGTTCGCCGTCTCGCTGGAGTCACGCGACGTCGCCAAATTCTTCCGGCTCACCTGGGTGCTGCCGAACAGCGTCGGGATGCTGCTGGACCGAGGCTCCGGCGTGCTGCCCTTCGCGCCATGGACGCTCTTCGCGCTGGCCGCCCCGCGGCCGCTCCACCGCACCCAGCGGGCGGCCCTGGCGCTGGCGATCGCCTACTACGCCCTGCTAGCGCTGAGGGCTGGCGGCTGGCAGACCTGGGGATCGCCGATCCGCTACCTGCTGCCGGTCATCCCGCTGGTCGCGCTGCTGGCGATCCCAGGGCTCGTGTCCTGGTGGCGCTCCGAGCAGGTCTGGCGACGGGCCGCCGTGGCGCTGGCGCTGGGCTGGAGCGCCGGTGTGACAATGCTGCTGCACTGGATCCCGCTCTCCGGCTATGTGGAGCGCACGGCGACCGGCAACATCTATCTGATCGACGACGCGCTGGCCTGGCTGCCCTTCCCCTCGCCATTCCGCTACATGCCGACGATCGAGGCGCTACCCGGCCCGGATTGGAGCGAGCCGCTGGCCATTGCGATCACGCTGCTCTTCGCCGCAGCCGCCCTCTGGGCCATTTGGCCCCTGGTCCGCGATCTCCTACAGCCCCACTCCGCCGCTCCAGAAGCCGCTCGCCACCCGGAGAAAGTCAGGTGAACGCCGGGATCAAGACCCATCCCTGGCATCCGGACGCGCCGTCCGCAACGTGACCTGGGCCACGCGGAGCCCCTGCATGCGGTCGACGCGCAGGCGGTGACCGTTGACGGTCAGTTCGTCCCCGACTTTCGGGATGCGGCCCAGCCGGGCCATGACCAGCCCGCCGACTGAGTCGTAGTCGCGCTCGCCGGGGCCGGGCCCCAGGCTGAGGTCGAGCACGGTCTCGACGACGTTGATCGCCGTCTCGCCGGTCACGGAATAGACGCCGTCGCCGATCTCCACGATGTCCCCGCTCGCGCCGGTGATCATGCGGCTGACGTCGCTGATCGTAAACATGCCCTCGATGCTGCCGTAGTCGTCGGCCAGCAGCGCCAGATACTGGTTCTCGCGCAGCATCGCCTGGAGCGCGGCCTCGATGCTGGCTTCTCCCGGCAGGATCAGGGCCGGCTGGATCAACCGCTGCCAGTCAGCCACGACGCCCGTCGAGCCGTCCTCGCGCACCTCCAGGATCTCCTTCACGTTCAGAATGCCGACGACGCGGTCCAGGCTCCCGTCGATCACCGGGTAGCGCGTCAGGCGGTGCTCGCGGGCCACCGCCAGCACCTCATCGGTGGACATCGAGACATCCAGCACGACCATCTCCTGGCGGGGAACGATCAGATCGCTCGCCTTCAGGTCGGAGAAGTGCAGCGCCTGGCGGATTACCTGGGGATCGACCGGCACCAGCCCCGCCCGAGCGCTCAGCTGTATGACCGACTCCAGTTCTTCGGCCGGCAGGATCTCGGCGTGGCTCTCGGTCTGCGGCTCGACGCCCAGCAGGCGCGCCAGCGCGTTGCCGGCGCCGTTGAGGACGACGACCAGCGGGTGAAACAGCCAGGCGGATATCTCCACTGGCACCGCGACCAGCGCGGCCGTCCGCCGGGCCGAGCGCAGCGCGACCGTCTTCGGCACCAGCTCGCCGAGGACCACTTGAGTGGCCGTGATCAAGGCGAAGGCGACGATGAAGGAGAGGGTCGTGACGGCGTTCCCGCCCAGCGGCGCGCCCAGCGCCCGGAACAAGTCCTCGAACAGCCCGGTGACAGCCGGCTGGCCAATCCAGCCGACGGCCAGGCTGGTCACGGTGATGCCGAGCTGATCGACGGCGATGTAGTGATCGAGCCGGTGCGCCATCTTCGCCACCAGGCGGTCGATGCGCGCGCCGCTGCGCTCGATCCTGCGGACCTCCGGCGCGCGCAAGCGCACGAAGGCGAACTCGTGGAAGACATAAAGCGCGTTCCCGCCAATCAGCAGCACGGTGACGAACAACGCCCCGAGGGTGGCCAGCGTCTCACCGCTCATCGCCGGCCCCCTCGTCGCTATCGATGGGCAGCACCAGGACGCGCTCGACGCGGTGGTGATCGACTTCCAGCACGCGCAGCCGGTAGTACTCCAGATCCAGCTCGTCGCCCTCGTCCGGGATGCGCTGCAGCAGCTCGGAGATCATGCCTCCCACGGTGTGCGAATCGACGTCGGGCACCTCGGTGTCGAACTCGTCGGCGAACTCGACCAGCGGGAGCTGGCCGGAGATGACAAAACTGCCGTCCGGACCCGGCTCAATCTCGGGCATGCCGGGGCGGAACTCGTCCGGCAAGCCGCCGGCCAGGTACTGGACGACGTCGAAGACCGTGATGATCCCGGCCGTGCCGCCGAACTCGTCGACAAGCACGATCATCGGCGCCCAGGCCTGCCGGGCGGCCGCGAGCGCGTTGTCGATCGTGATCGACTCGGGCAGCACCAGCGGCGGCTCGATGTCAGCCGTCCAGTCGTCATCCCGGCTCAGCCCGAAGATGGCCTCCTTGATGTTGAGTATCCCGACGATCTCGTCCAGCGATTCGCGGTAGACGGGATAGCGGGTGTAGCGATGCTGGGCGAAGGTGCGCCGGACCTCGTCGGCGGTCGCGTCCAGCGGGATGGCGACGATCTCGTTGCGCGGCACCATCAGGTCCGACGCAGTGATCGTGGTGAGGCGCAGCATATTGCGAGTGAGGTCCAGCTCCCGGCGGCTGATCAACCCGGCCGAGGCGCTCGTCTCCAGCGAGAAGGCGATGTCCTCGACGCGCAGCGGCTCGTCGCTGACCGGCTGTAGGTCGACGCCGATGAGCCGCAGCAGCGCGAAGCCGGTCGCGTTGAGCAGCCAGATCGCCGGGCGGAAGAGCCAGACGAAGGCGGCCATCGGGTAGACCAGCCAGATCGCCGTCTGGTCCGGCCGGGCCAGGGCAACCGATTTCGGCACGAACTCGCCGACGACGATATGCAACGCGGTGATGATTGCGAACGCCACGGCGATCGCGACGGTATGGGAGAGCGCCGGGGCGAACTCGCCGACCACGGCCTCGATCGGTGGCTCGATCAGCTGAGCCAGCACCGGTTCGCCCAGGAAGCCAAGGGCAATCGTCGCCATCGTGATACCGAGCTGCGAGGCGGCTACGTAGAAGTCGAGGTTCTGGAGGGCGTTGAGCAGCGAGCGAGCGCGGGCGTCGCCCTGCCCGGCCAGGTGCTGGACCTGGGTGCGCCGCACGGTGACGTAGGAGAACTCGGCGGCGACGAAGATGCCGTTGAGGGCGAGCAGGGCAATGACGAGCAACAACCCGGGTAGTAGCGATAACGCATTGTCCATCGTGGGGCGGTTGCTCCCTCTCGACGCAATCCCCGGCATGTGGGCTCACCTGCCGGCCGAACGTCCTTTGCCGGGGCATACAGTCACGCACACTATAGCAACCGTGCGTTTCTACCCCGCACGGCACTGCCAATCCTCTGATCGCTGGCAATAACCACAGCTGTCCGTCATCGTACGAGTGCCACATCCCTGCTACGTGGCCAGGAAATCGGGCCTTCACCCAGTAGGGACGTCACCCAGGGGGGGTACCGGGCAATGTGGATATGAGAACCTGAGGGAATCGACAGCGGTTCAACCCGCCCGGCGGGAGCGGGCAACCGGGGTGAGGGCTTCGACGATGCGCAGCACCAAGTCGACCAGCAGGGCCAGCGCCGTGATCGCCACCGCGCCGGCCAGGATCATCGAGCCGTTGTTGCGGGTGATGCCGTCGAAAAGCAGCGTGCCCAGCCCTCCGGCGCGGATCCAGGCCGCGACCGTCGCGAGGCTGATCGTCGTCACCAGCGCGATCCGCACCCCGGCGAGGACCACCGGCAGCGCCAGCGGCATGCGCACCCGGACGAAGACCTGCCAGGGCGTCATCCCCACGCCGCGGGCGGCCTCGATGGTGTCAGGATTCACCCCGCGCAGGCCGGTGACGATGTTCCGCACCAGGAAAACCTGCGAGTAGGCCGCCAGCGTCACAATGGCCGGCTGGCGGCCCAGCCCCAGGAAGGGGATCAACAACGCCAGCACGGCCAGGCTGGGCAGCGTGTAGATCACGCTCAGCCCGCCCAGCACGGGCACCTCCAGCTTGCCGTAGTGGGCCACCAGCATCCCGATCGGCAGGGCGAAGAGCAGGCCGATGCCGACCGCGATCAACGATAGCTCCAGGTGCTCGACCGCCAGGTCCAGCACGCGCCGCCAGTTGTCGAAGAGGTAGTCGAGGCTCACGCCTGCAGCCTTCCGGTCTCGCCGCTGACGGCCTGGATCACGTCCAGGTCGACAAGCCCGAGCGGTTGCCCGTCATCGTCCTGCACCACCACCGCGTCATCGTCCCCGGCCAGCAGCAGATTGAGCGCCGCCCGGGCATCGCTGCCGATCAGGACAACCGGCAGGCCATCGACCGCGGTCCCGTTCAGCGGTTGGGCGATCGTCTCGACGCGGATCAGGCTGAGGCGGCGCAGCACGTCGCCAGCCCCGACCAGCCGGGCGACGAAGGCATTGGCCGGATTCAGGATGATCTCGAGCGGCGTGTCGTACTGCTCGATCCGGCCGGCATTCATCACGACGATCCGGTCGGCCAACTTGACCGCTTCCTCGATGTCGTGGGTGACGAAGAGCACCGTCTTCCGCAACCGCTGATGGATTTCCAGCAGTTCATCCTGAAGGCGCGAGCGGGTGATGGCGTCCAGCGCGCCGAACGGCTCGTCCATCAGGATCATCTCCGGATCGCCAGCCAGAGCACGCGCCAGCCCGACGCGCTGCTGCTGGCCGCCGGAGAGCTGGGCCGGGTAGCGCCGGCGGAACTGCTCCGGCGGCAGGCCGACCAGCTCCAGTAGCTCATCGATCCGCGCGGAGGTGCGCCGCTTGTCCCAGCCGAGAAGCCTGGGCACGACGGCGACGTTGTCGGCCACGCGCATGTGCGGGAAGAGCCCGGTCTGCTGGATGACGTAGCCGATGCCCCGGCGCAGCTCCGGGGCATCGACCTGATCGATCGGCGTGCCATTGAGGTAGATGCGGCCCGCGCTCGGCTCGATCAGCCGGTTGACCATCTTGAGCAGCGTCGTCTTGCCGCAGCCGGAAGGCCCCAGCAACACCACCAACTCGCCGGGCATGACCGAGAGCGTGATGTCGCGCACGGCAGGCTCGCTTGCGCCACGGTAGATCGTCGTGACCTGCTCGAAGCGAATCGCCGGTTGTCCGTTGCTCACTCTGTCATCCATTTGCGTACCCAGCCACTCCGACAGTCTCGCCGGGCTGCTACTCGCCGTCTTCCTCGATCAGTCCGTTCTCGACCAGAAAGTCGCGCGCGACGTCTTCCGGCTCGCGGGCATCCGGCCCCTGGACCTCCCAGTTGAGACTTGCCATAACTTCACTGGTCAGCAGCGGCGCCAGCTCGTTGAGAATGGTGGCGATCTCCTCCGACTCATCCAGCTTCTCCTGCCGGATGACCGGCGCGACGTGATAGGGCGGCCAGAGGCCCTTGTCATCATCCAGGATAACGAGGTCCAGGCCGGCCACCTCGCCGTCGGTCTCGAAGGCCTGAACAACCTCGGCGCCCTCGTCCTGGAAGGCCTGGTACTTGATGCCGGGATCGACCAGGATCAGATCACCGAACTCGAAGTCCCCGTAAACCTCCTGCAGACCGGGCAGGGCATCCGGCC